>JAFZVQ010000015.1 GCA_017617715.1 Bacteroidales bacterium
GACAAAAATGGCAGGTGGTAATTTTGCCGTTCAGAACAAAAAAGATAGATCGGTTATTCTGTGCTATCATTGATAATCGCCGCAATAGAATGATTCATTGTTAATTACGGCGATTTCATCCTACTAAATGTCCAACCCGCCTAATAATACAATGCAGGAGGCGGCCGGTGATGGTCGCCTCCTGTCGTTTGTGCCGGAAGAAAAAGTTACAGGCGGTCGGTGTAGAGGACGCCGTCCAGATGGTCGGTTTCGTGCTGGAAAATAACGGCGGTGAAACCTTCCACGCGCTCGGTGGTGTCCCGGCCTGAAGGGGTGGAATAGCTGATGTCGATGTCGCGGTACCGCAGCACCTCACCGCGCCTGCCCGGCACAGAAAGGCAGCCTTCGCGGCCGGGCTCCTTCTCGCCCCGCGTCCCGGTGATGCGGATGTTGGGATAGACCTCGAAGGGCTCGCCGGGCTTGTCGAAGCGCTGCACGGCCACGACACGCCTCAGGATGCCGACCTGCGGGCCGGCAATGCCCACGCCGTCCTGCTCCGGGCTGGTCACGGTGGCGACCATCTTGCGGGCGAGCTCAAAGTACAGTGGATCAGCCAGTTCCGCAGCGGATATAACGGTGCATGGCTGGCGCAGCAGCAGCGAGTCCGCCTCATCCCGGACGGTGAGGACACGCATCACGGAGTCCGAAGCCTCTATCAGGCCGCGCTCCGCCTCAGTCCAGCCGGAAGCGGTGCATCCGGCTGAAAGGGCCAGCAACACCAGCCCTGACAAATAACGGGACATTATAAGCTTATTTCGTCGCTTGACACGACAAACGGGATTTCGGACTGCACGGTAGAATGGCTCTCTACCGAAAGGATTTCATATACGATATACCGCTGCATGCCTCTCCAGGGCAGCATTCCGTTGTATTCCTTATAGCGAAGCTCAACCATTTTGCCGCTGCAGCGCATGAGGGAATCGGCGACAGCCTTGTCCACCACAGAGAAATTGAACTCGTTGGACTGTATGCCGGTGCCTTGCTTGGCGCCGCGGAATCCGGTCTGGATGAGGCGGCCTTCGTAGGTCTTCCACACCCATCCTTTATAGACTATCTGATTGAGCTCTCCAGCCTTAACGCCCTCGCCAAGAACGAAATAAAACTTGAAATACACAAAGCCGGCGGCGACGAGCAGCAGGATGACTATTAACCAGGTCAAAATTTTGGACTTCATAATTCAATAAGTATTTGAGTGCACAAATATAATAAATATTTGTTTTAAATTTGTGGCTTGATATGTCAAGTCATAAGGTACTTCTTTTCATCCTGGCTGTCTATCTGCTTCTTGCCGGTATATGTCTGGTCTTCCCCGAAGAAGGCCTGCACGCCGGCAGCGTGTCCCTCCGCTTCCCTACCATCCGGGAAATGGCTGAATCCATCATCCCCGGCGAGCCCGAGCCCGAAGGCCCAAGCCCCGAAGAGCTTATCAGGCAGCAGCTTGAGGCCATAAAACAGTCGGAGCAGGACCGTTTCGAAACATATATGCGCGAGAGCCCGTCAAGGCTCTATTTCCCCAATGACGACGTGGCCCTTTTCGACTCGCTCTTCAATGCGCTCGACAACGCCGGCAGCAAACATGTCCGCATCCTTCACTACGGCGATTCGCAGCTCGAAGAAGACCGCATCACATCCACCATACGTGCCGGGCTGCAGGAAAAGTTCGGCGGCGGCGGCCCCGGCCTGCTACCCTTCGGCCGTCCGTACTACACGCTCTGCGTATCCCAGTCCTCCACAGCCACGCTGCGCCGCAACATGGTCTTCGGCGAAGGCGGCAAACGCAGCGACGGCCGCTACGGAGTGATGGGCCAGTGCGCCCGCATCGACACCAGCGTCTACACCACGGTTTCGTCCGTGAAGAGCAACCAGTCCCCCAGCCGCCGTTTCCGAAGGCTGACCCTGCTTGCCGGCAACGTGGGCGGCTCGCTCAACGTCAAATGCGGCAGCAAGCAGGTAAAGCTCAACCCAGTGACCGAAGCGTCCGGAGTGGGCCGTATAGTCATAAACCTCCCCGACAGCAGCACCAGCGTGCGTTTTTCCACATGGGGCAGCGCCGACATCTACGGCTTTCAGCTCGACGACACCCTGGGCGTGAGCGTGGACAACATACCTATGAGAGGCTGCTCTGGCACCATTTTCACACGCATCAGCTCCAGCCAGCTCAAGGAATACGCAGACCACGACAACGTGCGTCTGGTGATACTCCAGTTCGGCGGCAACGCCATGCCGTACCGCAAGGGCTCCAAGGCCATCTCTGAATACAAGGCCAGCATAGAAAAGCAGATACGGCACATACGCACCGTCATCCCGGGCGCGGCCGTACTCTTCATCGGGCCTTCCGACATGTCCACAAGCGTCGGCGGCAAGATGCAGACCTACCCCCACCTGCCCATGATGGTGGATTCCCTTAAAGCGGCTGCGCTCGAATCAGGGGCGGCCTACTGGGACCTCTACCAGGCCATGGGAGGCAAGGACTCCATGGTCAAATGGGTAAAGGCCCGCCCGCAGCTTGCCGGCACCGACTATGTCCACTTCACTCCCCGGGGCGCCGAGGCCATGGGCAAGATGTTCTTCGAGTCCCTGATGCTCTATTACGACTACTACCGGCTGCGCCGCTACGGAATCTCCGACCGATGAAGCGGACACTCGCCTGCATATTCCTCACGCTGCTCAGCCTGGGCGCCGCTTCGCAGGACCTTCCCTCCTGCGTGAAGGCCGACAGCACCGCTCTTCGCTTCCCAGGCTCGCGCGAGCGTTTCGAGCGTTTCGCCGGAAAACTGCAGCAGCTGCGGCACACTCCTGACAGCAGCGTAACCATTTGGCACATTGGCGGTTCGCATGTCCAGGCCGGCTGGTTCACCTCCCGCGTTCGCCACAATTTCGATTCGCTCGGGCACTATCCCGCCGGCTCCCGCGGGTACATTTTCCCGTATCCTCTGGCCAAAACCAACTGGGACCGGTCCTTCAGCGTCAGCCGTGAAGGGGAATGGGAAGGCAGCCGCAGTTCCAATCCCAACAAGAAGCTGCCTGTCCGTCCGGACTACGGCATCATGGGCATAGCGGCATTCACGTCCGACACCACCGCCGCTTTCGGGCTCCGCACCCCGCAACCGTTCACCCGCCTGCGCATCATGGGCAGCGCCTCCGGTGAAGACGTGGCGCCGTGGGTGATTGCCGGGAAAGACACGCAGAAATGCCTTCCCGACACGCTCCTGCAGGGTTTCGTGGCCGAGTTCCGCCGTCCTGTGGATTCGGTGCGGGTGGAACTCAGGCTAAACGAAGGAGAGCACTTCACCCTCACCGGACTTCTGCCGGAAAGCGCGAAAGACGGCGGCTTGCATTACGTCTCCACGGGCGTCAACGGCGCCCGCACCTCCACCTGGACCGAGCGCTGCCCGGAGTTCGCCCGTGAGCTGGCGCTGGTGAAGCCCGACCTCGTGATCTTCGGCCTGGGCATCAATGATTCCGCTTGTCCGCCGCAGGAGTTCAATCCCGAACGCTTCAAGCGCAACTACCGCAGGCTGATCGACCAGGTGCTGGACGTCCGCCCCGGGTGCGCATTCGTGTTCGTGACCAACAACGACTCCTGGCGTTATGCGCGCCGCCGTATGGTCCATAATGACAACGGACGCGCCGTGCAGAGGGCCATGTATGAGCTCGCCGGGGAGTACGACGGCGCAGTGTGGGACCTGTTTTCCCTGATGGGAGGCTTTGGCAGCGCCGACAGATGGCTTGCGGAAGACCTCATGAAGCCGGACAGGCTTCACTTCACCCGCGAGGGATATGAATTGCTCGGGGACCTTCTGTATGAGGCCCTGGTTAACGAATGCGAAAGGTAGGCTTATGGAAAAGTTGTTCGCATTCGACCCGTCCTCGCCCCTGCTCTTCACCCAGTTCTATTTCTGGGCATTCTTCGGGGTGGTGTACGCCATCTTTTCGCTCGTGAAGAGCAAGCGCCTGATGCGCAACGCTTTCCTCTTCTTCGCCAGCCTGTTTTTCTATTTCAAGACCAGCGGACTTTCGATCCTTATCCTGCTTTTCGTCATCTGCTCGGACTTCTTCATAGCCAAGAGGATGGCGCGGGAGCGGGACGGCAGCGTCAAGCGCAAGGCATGGCTGGTGCTGAGCATCTGCATCGACCTGGGGCTGCTCTGCTACTTCAAATACGCCTATTTCTTCACGGATGTGGCGAGCTCGCTCACGGGACTTGAACTCAAGGTCACGGACGTGTTCGCCGAGCTCGGCAACATGCTCACGGGCTCCGAGCGCTTCGACGTGGACAAGATAGTGCTTCCGGTGGGTATTTCCTTCTTCATCTTCCAGATCATAAGCTACAGCGTGGATGTGTACAGGAAGGACGTGCAGCCGGTGCGGAACATACTGGACTTCGGTTTCTACGTGAGCTTCTTCCCCCAGCTGGTCGCGGGCCCCATCGTGCGCGCTTCGGAGTTCATCCCCCAGCTCTACAAGAAGTTCTCGCTTAGCCGCAGGCAGTTCGGGATTGCCATATTCTGGATTCTCAACGGCCTGGGGAAAAAGATAATCCTGAGCGACTACATAGCTGTGAATTTCGTGGACAGGGTGTTCGACAATCCCCTGCTCTTCACCGGGTTCGAGAATTTCGCGGCGCTGTTCGCCTATTCCCTGCAGGTCTATGCCGACTTCTCCGGATACACCGATATCGCCATAGGCGTGGCCATGCTGATGGGCTTCTACCTGCCGGTGAACTTCAACTCCCCGTATAAGGCCCCGAATCCCCAGGATTTCTGGAGGCGCTGGCACATGTCGCTGAGCCGCTGGCTCAAATCCTATCTGTACATCCCTCTCGGCGGCAACCGCAGGGCCTCGTTCGGAACTTATTTCTGGATCATCCTGTTCGCCCTTATTGCGCTCATCCTGTCCGGCAGCTGGGTGGTGTCGGTGATCCTGGTCACGGCCGGAGCCGCCATGCTGCTGCTCGCGCACTTCAGGGAGAGCAGCCGCAAGAAGCTGTTTTCCAATATAAACCGTTTCATCACCATGCTCTTCGGCGGCATGTGGCACGGCGCCAGCTGGAATTTCATCATCTGGGGCGGCCTGAACGGAATAGGCATGATTGTGTACATACTCTGGAAAGACATGAAATGGGGGGTGCGCCTTTTCCTGACGGGCGCGCTGGCTATAGCGCTGGCGGCGCTCTGCCGCTTCCATCCCGAGCCTGTGTGGCGCATCCTTTCGGTCTGGACGGCGGTCATCTGCGCCGGCACGCTGGTGCGCTTCATCTACCACCTGATCCGTCCCGACGCCGCAGGAGCCCCCTCCTCCGGCATGGACAGCGTGCGGCAGTCATCCTTCCGCAGCCGCCGGGACCGCACCACAGCATGGCTCGGCACCGTGTGGGCAGTGGCCCAGACCTTCACGTTCATCACCTTCACCCGCCTGTTCTTCCGCAGCGGCTCCAACCTCGACCCCGCCACCGCCAACCAGGTGGCTTGGGAGACCGCCCGCAACATGGTGGCCCAGATCGGTTCCCCCTGGGACGTGTCCCTGATTCCCGACATCTGCGCCGGCTATTGGAAGGTCTTCGCGCTGGTGATCGCCGGCATAGTTATCCACCTGCTTCCGGCCCGCTGGAAACGCCGCTACCGCCTGGGCTTCGCTTCCCTGCCCCTGCCACTGATGGCAATAGCGACCGCAGTCATCGTTTTCCTTCTGTATCAGTTTGTTACCGCAGACACGCAACCTTTCATTTATTTCCAGTTCTGACGTTATGAAAAGAGTATTGATCCTTTCTGTGCTTCTTCTTTCGGCCTCCTGCACCGGCACATATGAGCGCCTGAACAAGCAGGCGGCGGGAGAGTACCTGCAGCCCGTCCGCCCCGCCTCCGAAGGGCGCAACCCCTGCTGGAACAAGTTCGCAAAGAAGTTCATGTACGCTCCGGCATTCGACGTACCGGCCCAGTCCGACGCCATCTCCTACCGCTTCACCGTGAGCAGCGATGCCGGCAGCTGGAGCTTTGAAACCGACTCTCCCGGAGCCAGCCTTGCGCCTATATGGAACAGCATACCGCCATCGAAAGTCGACCTTTGCGTGGAGGCAAAGCTCATCTGTGACACCATGGTCACCGTCTATACCCGCAGTTTCGTGAGGGATTACCCCTTCGAAGGGCCATACCGCGATGCGGTGCGGGACTACCGGGAAGCCGCAATCAAAGGCGCCCTGTACGTGCACCTGATGCCGGAAGTCCAGCACTGGACGGTCAGCGACGTGCCCGACATGGCATACTCCCACAACACCTATCCCTGTAAAATAATAGGTGCCACGATACGCAACGAATGCCTGGTTGCCCGGGAGCTTCCCGAGCGCCGCGAAAACGCACTTCAGGTAGCACGCAATGCGGCCGCATTCCTTATTGCCATGAGCCGTCCGGAAGGCGATGCGCTGGCGTATTTCCCTCCTACCTATTATCTTGACCGGGAAGCATCCAAGCGCGAATGGAACCAGGGCAAGACCATGACCCTTGAGGCCGCCTCCGCCGGACAGGCCTTCCTGGACCTTTACGACGCTACCGGCGAGAAAGAATACTTCGAAAGGGCCGTCGGCATCGGCAGGACTTATGTCAGGCTCCAGCGGGAAGACGGATCGCTCCCCATCAAGGTCGATTTTGCTACCGGCGAGCCGGTCAACGACGTCAGCGCCATGCTGCATCCCCTGCTGCGCTATTTCGCCCGCCTGGAGAGCTACGGCTTGCAGGAATTCGCTCCCGCGCGCGAGAAAGGCGAGCGCTGGATGGACGAAGTGGCCGTGGAGCGCTTCGACATGACCGGGCAGTTCGAGGACGTGAACGTGAAAGGACTTGAGCCCTACCAGAACCTGACCAACTGCACGGCGGCGCCCTACGCTTCATATCTGATGCATAAGACCGTGATCACGGACCGCGACCGCGCCAACGCCCGCGACCTTGTGCGCCTGAGCGAAGACCAGTTCGTCCATTGGGCCTACCACGACAGCCTTTCCGACGGATTCCCCAGGAAAAACGCTCCCTGCGTCCACGAACAGTACCACTATGAAATGCCGGTCGACAACAGCGCCTGCAACGTTGCCAACGCCTGGCTCGACATCTACGAAGACAGCGGCGACCTGCTCTGCCTTGCCAAGGCCAAAGCCCTGATAGACAACATCACCATCCAGCAGAACGCCGTCAACGGCAGGATTCCCACCACCTGGGAGTGGAGGGAAACTGCCAAGGACCGCAAACGCACCTTCTGGATCAACTGCAGTTTCAGTTCCGTGACCACGCTCATGCGTTTCGCCGGAATGCAGGACGATATAGCAAAACTCAAATAATCATATTTATGAAACGTTTTTTCACCATCCTGATCCTGCTCTCCTGGGCCTTTGCGGCCTTTGCACAGGAGACACCGCGCTGGATTCGCAAGAATGCCATTTCCCCGGACGGCAGCAAGATCGCCTTCTGCTACAAGGGAGACCTTTTCGTAGTCCCGGCGCAAGGCGGCCGGGCCCTGCAGATCACGTCCAACTCCGCCTACGACTCCGACCCGGTGTGGACGGCCGACAGCAAGCAGCTGTATTTCAGCTCCTACCGTGAGGGCGGAAAAGACATTTTCCTGACTTCTGCAGAAGGCGGCACTCCCAGGCGAATCACCGACTATCCCGGCTCCGAGACGCCGAAGGCTGTGCTCCCCGACGGCCGTATAGCCTTCATTGCGAGCCTGCAGCCCGACGTTGCCTGGGGCGGCTTCCCCGGCGGCACACAGGTCTATGCGGCCGGTCCCGACTGCATGCGCCCTGAGCTGCTGACCTCCGTGACCATGTCGGAAATCAGCGTACGTGCCGACGGAGCCATGCTTTACGAAGACTACAAGGGTTATGAAGACCCGTTCCGCAAGCATCACCATTCTGCGGTGACCAGAGACATCTGGCTCTGCAAGGACGGCTCATACAAATGCCTGACCACCTTCAACGGCGAAGACCGCCAGCCTGTTTTCGGCCCCGACGGCGACAGCTTCTACTACATAAGCGAGCAGGACGGCACCACCTTGAACATCTTCCGCAGCAGCATCAGTTCGCCCGACAAGACCAAGGCCCTGACATCATATACCAAAGACCCGGTGCGCTACATCTCCGTGGCATCCGACGGCACGATTGCCTACTCCTGCAACGGCGACCTTTACACCCTGCGCGACGGCGGCGCTCCCCGCAAGCTCGACATCACCGTCTGGTGCGACGAGAATGAACGGGAGATGGTGAAACTCAACCTCAGCAACGCCTCCTCCATGGCCTTATCCCCTGACGGAAAGGAAATTGCGGTGGTGATAAGGGGCGACGTGTTCGTGACATCCACCGAATATCCGACCACCCGCCGCATCACCAACACCCCCGGCCAGGAAAGGGGCGTCTGCTTCTCCAAGGACGGACGCGAGCTCTATTATGCCGCGGAACGCGACGGCAACTGGGGCGTCTATCGCAGCGTGCTGGCGGGCAAGAACGACAAACTCTTCACCTATGCCGTCAACCCTAAGGAGGAACTCTTCTCCGAGCCCGGCGAGACCAGTTTCCAGCCGCTCGTCTCCCCCGACGGCAAATGGGTCGCCTACCTGCGGGACCGCACCGAACTGGTGGTGAAACCGGCCAAGGGCGGCAAGGTGCGTTCGCTGCTCAAAGGCGCCAACTACTCCTATACCGACGGCGACATGAGTTTTGCATGGAACCCCGACAGCGAGCACCTGCTGAGTACTTATCAGGCAAACGGCGGCTGGAACAACGTGGACGTGGCCCTTATCGAACTGGGCACCGGCAAAGTCACCGACCTGACAGAGAGCGGCTACTCCGACGAGTCCTTCCGCTGGGCCCTCGGCGGCAAGGCCATGACCTGGGAATCCGACAAGAACGGCTACCGCAGCCACGGCAGCTGGGGCTCACAGAGCGACATCTACATAATGTTCCTCGACGGCAAGACCATGACCGACTTCCGCCGCAGCGAAGAGGACGAGAAGATCGAGAAGCTGCTCAGCGGTAAGAGCGAAAAGCAGCTTGAGAAGCAGGAGAAGAAGGATTCCGTCAAGAAGGAAGAGCCCAAGAAACTCGACCTGCTGCTCGAAGGACGCGAGAACCGCATCCTAAGGCTCACCAGTTCCAGCAACTCCTTCGGCGACCATTATCTCTCGAAGGACGGCCGCACCCTCTACTATGTTGCGCCGCTGGAGAGCGGCTCGGGGCTCTGCTCCAAAGACCTGCGCAAAGGCGACATCAAAGTCATTGCGCGCGGTGTCAGCGGCCGTATCACCCCTTCCGCCGACGGCAAGGAACTCTATGTGTTCTCCCGCGGCGGCATCACACAGGTGTCGCTCCCTGCCGGAAAGACCAAGAAGATCGCGTTTAACGGCGAATTTGAATTCAAGCCCAAGGCGGAGCGCGAGTATATCTTCGAGCACGTGTGGAAGCAGGTCAAGGAGAAATTCTACGATCCCGGCCTACATGGTGTCGACTGGGATTACATGCACTCCAACTATGCCGCATTCCTCCCGTATATCGACAACGATTTCGACTTCCAGGAGATGCTGTCCGAAATGCTCGGCGAGCTCAACGGCTCACACACGGGCGCCCGCTACCGTCCCGGCGGCGGCGAAGCGCTCGGGCAGCTCGGCGTGCTTTATGACTGGAACCACAAGGGCGACGGCCTGAAGATTGCCGAAGTGCTGCCCGGCGGCGTGCTCAACCTAGCCGATCCCGACATCAAAGCCGGCGACCTCATCACCGCCATCGACGGCACACCCATCAAAGCCGGCATGGACTGGTTCCCCCTGCTCACCGGCAAGAGCGGCAAGAGCGTGGTGGTGTCCATGCGCATTTCCGGAAAGGAGAAAGACCTGATCGTGAAGCCCGTCGGCTCCGAATCCACGCTGCTCTACCGCCGCTGGGTACGCCAGCGCGAAGAGATGGTTGAGAAGCTGTCCGGCGGACGCGTAGGTTATGTGCATGTGCAGGGAATGAACTCCCAGTCCTTCAGGGAAGTCTACTCCAAGGCGCTCGGCAAATACAGGAATTGCGAAGCCCTTATAGTGGACACCCGCAACAACGGAGGCGGCTGGCTGCATGACGACCTCGTGACCTTCCTGGGCGGCAAGGCCTATGTGGACTGGCGCCCGCGCGGCCAGTATATAGGCACGGAGCCCTACAGCAAATGGGTCAAGCCTTCATGCGTGCTCGTGTGCGAGAACTGCTACTCCGACGCTTCCGGCTTCCCTTATGCCTACCGCACCCTTGGTATAGGCAAACTCATAGGCAAGCCCGTGCCCGGCACCATGACAGCAGTCTGGTGGGAGACGCAGATCAACCCCGCGCTCGTGTTCGGCATACCTCAGGTAGGCGGATGGATTGAATCCGAGCAGCGCTACATGGAGAACCGCCAGCTGGATCCGGACATAGACGTTGCCAACAGTCCCGAAGCCCTTCTCCGCGGCGAAGACCCCCAGCTGGTCGCCGCCGTCCAGGAAATGCTCCGCCAACTGTCATTCTGAACGAAGCATTGTCATTCTGAACGAAGTGAAGAATCTAAAAAAAACAGGCTCCGGGATCCCGGAGCCTGTTTTGTGAGAACTGACAGATTTGAACTGTCGACCTCTTGCCTGTCAAGCAAGCGCTCTAAACCAACTGAGCTAAGCCCTCAGTATGATGTGCTCCCTTAGGGGCTCGAACCCTAGACACCCTGATTAAGAGTCAGGTGCTCTACCAACTGAGCTAAGGAAGCAAGATTTCAATTTTGTGACCCGTTCGGGGCTCGAACCCGAGACCCCCACATTAAAAGTGTGATGCTCTACCAACTGAGCTAACGAGTCCTCCTCTGTGTTTGGGACTGCAAAGATATAACCTTTTCCTAAATATGCAAAATTTTTTAAATACTTTTTTTTTATTATATTTGTCAGTTAGGACACACAAGAACTATCATAACCTATGCTAAAGAAACTCTCTCTTTCCGCATTCGTATGCTTTGTTGGCGTGGCGCTCTTCGCCCAAGCCAAAATCAAGGAGGTCGTCACAAGCGACTACAACCGCAACAGCGTCACAATGATCGTCATCCAGCGCGGAGATTCCTACGACAGCGCCACTGCCAGCGCAGTGCGCAAATTCACCCCCAGCTCGAAGTTCGACCTGAACAACATCAAGACCAGGTCGGTCAAGGTGAACAAGCTGCGCTCCGAGCCCGTCACCCAGACGGAAGCGGATGCCGCCGTGGGCAAGGTAGGCTTCGCCCGCGAAATACTCGCAGCCATTTTCAACCGCGACTCCAAGGGCATGATGGACGACAAGACGGTCCGCTACAGGGGTAATTACGACGCCAAAGACCAGGACGTCATCAATGCCCGGGCAGCCCGCGTGGGAGAAGACGCCCTCGGCGACCTCGGCCAGAAGCTCGTTGCCGGCAGCTACATAGTGGCCACCGACTTCTACAAAGTGGACCGCCAGACCGACAAGAAAGGCAATGTCTACTGGTCCGTCAACGCCCGCGCCTTCGCCTACCAGATCGGTCTGGGCGAAGACGGCCTGAGCGAATTCTACGAGAAATGCTGGATCTATGAAGACGACAACCAGGCCACCCGCGACGCCAAGATAAAGGCTTTCCAGGCCCTTGACATCCCCATGGTGCCCGTGGCAAGCGCCAGCACCGCATCGACTTCCTCTTCGGTGGAAGCCGCCGCAGGCGATTGCCTCAGCGGCCTTATCACCGGCCTGGAGAACAGGATCGCCAACTGGGAAGTCGCCGTGGCCATCAGCGCCCGCAAGCCCCTCAGGGCCAAGATAGGCACTAAGGAAGGCCTCAGCAACGGCGCCCGCTACCGTGCCTACTCCTACTCCGAAGACTCCCACGGCAATCTCAAATCCGTGGCCCGCGGCTATCTCCGCGCCACTGAAATCGCCAACAACAGCGGCATGTCCGCCGGAGACACCGAGCCTTCCGAGTTTTACCAGATTTCCGGAATTGCCAACATCGACGAAGGCTGGACCATCAAGCAAAGCAACGATTTAGGCCTTGGCGTCATGCTTGGTGTCGGCGGCGGTATCTTCAACTCCCTGCGTCTCAATGCCGACTATTTGGTAAGGACCAAGACCAACGGCCAGATGTCCTATATTCTTGCTGATTTGACCATGGATCTCGGCAAAGGCAGCAGCGCAAGCTCCATCTACATGGCCCTCGGTTATGCATACGGCCTGCATCTCACCCGTTTCTTCGAAATCGCTCCATACCTTATGCTGGGCGACGACTACATGTCTGCCTCAAGCTATTCAAGCGGCAGCGACCTGGAAGACACGGCCCGCTTCCTGCGCCGCTCCGGCTTCGTCCTGGAGCCCGGCATGAGGGCCACCGTGAATCTGGCATACCCCTTGCAAGCATACGCCAGGATGTACTATGATATATTGATGTACAACAGCTTGTCGGTATCATACGATTCGTATTCTTATTACAACGATCGTGCTCCAAGCCCTATGAACCACCACAGCGGCTTCGGAGTTCAGTTCGGCTTGAAATGGACATTCTAATTTTTTATTCAATATGAGAAAAACACTTTTGATCGCGCTCACGATGCTGATGACATTCTCGGCGGTGAGTGCCAGCGCCCAGAACAAGGACCGCAGAAAGTCCTTCAAGAGCTGGGACAACTACGAAATCACCACCGAAAAGGTTGGTGTAGACGGCACCAAGTTCGTCAAGGTGTGGGGCTTCGGCAAGAATGTCGACGCAGCCACGATGAACGCCAAAGAGAATGCCGTCCATGCCTGCATCTTCAGGGGACTTCCCGGAAGCGCGACCGCCATGAGCACGCCTCCCATCTGTCCCAATCCCGACACCCTGGTGTCCCATGAGGACTACTTCCAGAATTTCTTCGCTCCCGGCGGACCCTACCTCGCCTACGTGAGCATGACCACCGACGGCGTTCCTTCCGGCACCGACAGGCGCAAGGTCAAGGGCGGCTACAAGGTGGGCATCTACGTCCAGGTGATGTACGACAACCTCAAGCGCAAGCTCGAGGCCGACGGAATAGCACGCAAACTCAGCTCCGGTTTTTAGGATATGAAAAAATCATTGTTAATCGCAGCACTGCTGCTCGCCTGCCAGATCATCGGCTGGTCCCAGGCGAAAAAGCCCACCATCATGGTGGTCCCCGCCGACGCCTTCTGTGAGCGTTACGGCTTCGTCCAGAAAGTGAATTCCATGGGCGAGACCGTCAGCACCCCCGACTATTCAAGGGCTATGAAGGAGAATGCAGACATCCGCACTCTGGTGGCCGCAATGGCCGATTTCATGGCCAAGAACGACTTCCCTATCCAGTCTCTCGAGCAGGAGCTCAAGCGCCTTCAGACCGAAGATGCCGAGCTCGCCATGATGACAGGCAAGAACTCCGGAGCGGATGTGGACGAGACACCTCTCGAAAGGCTCCGCAGGAGCGCCAAGGCCGACATCATCCTCGACCTCGACTATGAGATCCATCGTCTCGGCCCCCAGAAGCAGGTCAGTTTCAACCTCCAGGCCATCGACGCCTATTCTTCCAAGATCATTTCCGGCAACACCGGCGTCAGCTCTGCCGCCAACGTGCCCCTCACCTCTCTCCTGGAAGAGTGCGTCCTGAGCTTCAAGGACAACTTCCTGAGCGGCCTGCAGCACTATTTCGACGACCTGTTCGCCAACGGCCGTGAGATTTCCGTCACCCTCCTCCGCTACAACAACTGCCCCGTCGACTTCGAGGAAGAATACACTGTCAACGGAGAGGAATATGAGCTCGCCGAGATAATCGAGGCCTGGATGGCCGACAACACGGTAGAAGGCCGCTTCACCACCGCTGCCAAATCTGCCAACCGCCTGCGTTTCAACCAGGTGCGTATCCCTCTCTATGCCCAGAACATGAACGGCCGCGACGTTGCCATCGACGCAGAAGCATTCGTCAAGCCGCTTGTGCGCATGCTTAAGAAAACCCCTTATAAACTCACCGTTGGCTCCTCCCCGAGAGGTCTTGGAGATGTCTGGATTACCATCGGCGACAAATAGCGACAGAGTATGAAAAAGATATTAGCCAGCATCCTGCTTGCATCCGTCTGCATCCTGTCCTTCGCCCAGAACAACGAAGGCAAGATGGACGACAAGGGCCGTATCGCCCTGACGCCCGTTATACTGGAGAACAGTTACATCCCCGCGGCCGCAGCGAACGCGGTGCTTAACAAGCTCACCCAGGTCGTCACCAAGAACGGCCTTGCCGGCGACAGCTTCGACCCCCGCTTCATCATCACCGCAAACATGGTGAAACTTTCCCACGAGACCACTGCCACGGCCCCGCCCATGCAGGCTCTCGTCCTCACCCCCACCCTCTACATAGGCGATGCCGCCACCGGCACCCTTTATGCCTCTGTGGCCCTCGACCCCATCAAGGGCGCGGGCACCAACGAGACCAAGGCCTATATGCAGGCCGTCAAGATGATGAAGGCGGACACTCCTGCCGTCAAGCAGTTCATCGAGACCGGCAAGAAGCGCATCGTGGAATGGTACAACACCCAGATCGATTTCCTCATCTCCGAAGCCAACGCCCTTGCAGGCCAGGACAAATACGACGAGGCCATCGCACTGCTCTTCACCGTCCCTACCGTGTGCAAGGACGCATTTGACAAGGCCATGCGCGCAGCCGAGCAGATCTTCCAGCAGAAGATAGACATCGAGGGCGCATATCTCCTCAATATGGCCACCCACGTGTGGAACGCCAACCAGAGCTGGAGCGGCGCCAACGAAGCCGCCGGCTACCTCTCACAGATCCACCCTCTCTCCTCCGCAGTCCAGGGCGGCATGGCCCTTTCCGAGACCATAAAGGCCCGCGTGAAGGAGCTTGACAACAGGGAATGGAACTTTGCAATGAAGCAGTTCGACGCCTCCGTGAGCCTGGAAAGCCAGAGGATCGCTGCCATGGGCGAAATCGGCAAGGCCATGGCCAACCGCCCCGTCAACTATTACAACATGAACAGCTTCGGCTGGTGGTGATAATATGAAAAAGATACTTTTCACATTGATGGCTCTGTTCCTCGCAGCAGGAGCATACGCCCAGGAGACCGAGTGCATCAGCAAGGAAATGGACGGCAGCCTCACGCTCCGCGTATGGGGCACCGGCCGCAACAAGACCGATGCTCTCGAGCAGGCCAAGAAACAGGCCGTGTATGATGTGCTCTTCAAGGGCATCACCCGCGGCAACACCGACTACAACATGCGTCCTGTCATGACGGAAGTCAACGCCCGTCAGCGTTATCAGGACTATTTCGACATCTTCTTCATGGACCGTGGAGAATATCGCAAGTATATCAGCATGGAAGACAAGCGCGCCGGCTCCACCCGCACCCGCCGCAACTATCGCGACGTCACCGTGGGCATCACAGTGCGTGTGCTTGTGCCCCAGCTCAAGGCAAGACTTAAAGAAGACGGACTCCTATGAAAAGATTGATTGCAGTCATAGGCCTGTCGCTGATGCTCATTCCCGCATTGGCCCAGAACCACACGGATTACACGCTTCCCGAGAAGCCCAAACGCGCTGAATACATCGATTTCGCCAGCCTGGACAAAGGCCTCTGGTTCGCCGTCCAGCTCACCCCTGCCCTGGCATACACATCCGAAGGCAGCGGCACTTTCTGCCAAGCCGACCTCATAGCCGGATATCGTTTCGGAGAGTTCTTCAAGCTGGGTCTCGGCATAGCTCCCAGATTAGTGAGCATGCCGGAGAGCGTGGCTTTCCGCATGGCGGCCAAGCCGGTCAGTTCCGTGGTCCTTCCCCTCTTCCTGGATATCAGGGGCAACATTATCTCGCAGGAGTCGCGCATGTGTGTCCCCTACTGGAACCTCGATGCCGGCTACACCTTCGGCCAGGGCTTTTATGCCTCTCCGACCGTCGGAGTCCGGGTAGGTCGCCCGCGCAATAATTTCATTGCAGGCGTCACATACATGTTCCAGCACATACAAGGCGACCCCGGCATCCCGGCCCATGTGATCGGCCTTCGCTTAGGATTCGAATACTGATCCTATCCCTTTATACAGAAATCCCCGGACTCTCGCGAATCCGGGGATTTCTGTATAAATGCTGTCCTGTTAATAACCGAAGATTTCTTCGAGGGACAGGGTCTTCACGGGACCGAGGGTCTTGAGATAATTCAGGTCCAGATCCTTGATGTCTCCGAGAATCGCATAGGTGTAGACGCGGCCCTTGACCCACTGTTCCTGGGCTGCTTTCACGTCAGCCAGGGTAAGGTTGGGCAATGCCTCGAAGATGGCCTTGTCGGTGGGCTCTTCAATGCCCATGCGGCGGCAGGCGCGATACTCCCTGAGCACGCCGGCACCGGTGGTGCGCTGGGTGCGTATGCGGCTGTCGATGGCATCCTTGGCTATAGCGAACGCCGCGTCGGATTCAGGCATGTTGTTGATGATGTCGTCGAAGGCTTCGATGGCCTGGCGCATCTTGTCGTTCTGGGTTGCGATGAAAGCGGAGAATGCGAATGTGCCGTCGGCAGAATAAGGATTGCGCAGGCGCGCGTTGGCGCTGTAGGCAAGACCGCGGGCTTCGCGCATCTCCTGGAACACTATGCTGTTCATTCCGCCTCCGAAATACTCATTATAGAGGGCCCGCACAGGCTCGCTTTCGAGGTCGAACTTCTCACCGCGGTTGGAATACTGCGTGTAATATATCTGCTTGGCGTCGTACTGGGCAAGCAGGACGCTGGGAGCCGGGGTCTGGAGCATGTCCGGATAGCGTTCCGGAAGCTGCTCGTATGTACCCTCGAAAGGCACGGCCGCTTTCACCTGCGCTTCGCTCATAGGTCCGTAATACATGACCTCGCATCCGTTGGCCACGACCTCGCGGACAAGCTTCAGCAGGTCGTCGGAGGTAATCGCCGCCACGGCCTCGTTGCTCAGCCTGGTCTTCTTTATGAATTCAGGGCCATAGGTCGCATATGTGGTCAGGGCAGAATAGCAGCTGCGCTGGTTGGTCTTGGCATTGGCGCGGCTCTTGAACTCATCGGCCTTCAGGTTGGCAAGGATGGCATCGTTGCCGACAGCGCCGTCGATCAGCTCACGCACTATCGACAGGGCTTCGGACATATTCTCGCTCAGGCCTGTGATACCGATGGTGCTCTGGTTGGCGCCTGCCCTGAAATAGAAGCTGCAGGCAAGCTGGTACATGCGGGCAGCGATGTCTTCGGCGCTCTTGTCGGCGGTGCCGAGATACTGCAGGTAATCGGAGGCGAGACCGATGGCGGGATTGGCCTCAGTGCCTACGTTGTAGACGAATTCGAGCGTGAACACATCGTTGATCTCATTCTTCTTGTAGAGCACATCCACGCCTTCCGCAAGCTCGAACTTGGACATATCCTTGCTGAAGTCCACGAAGACGGGCTCTATAGGCTTCACGGGAGTGTCTTTGATTTCTTTCAGGAAGTCGCTCTGTGCATTGCGGTTGGTCACGATGGGGGTAATCTTCGGAGCGGCGATCTTCTGCTCGCTGGTGTCGACGCCCTGGCGCTTGTAGATTACCGCATAGTTGCTGTCGCCTATGAATTCCTTGGCCCAGGCCACGACATCGTCCTTGGTCACGCTCTCATAGCGTTCGATTTCTCCGGCTGCATCTTTCCATGCGATGCCGTTGATGAAAGCGTTGACATACTGCACGGCACGGGCACTGTTGTTCTCGAGCTGACGCATCTTGGAGAGCTTGATATTATTGATGGTAGCGGTGATCAGTGTCTCGTCGAACTCGCCTGCCGCAAGCTTGGCAACCTCACTGAGGGCCAGGTCACGAAGTTCCTCCAGGGTCTGGCCCTGCTTGGGACGGGCCATCACAAGGAACTGGCCGTAGTCGGGCATGACGTTCGCGCCCGCATACATCATGAGGGCCTTCTGCTGCTGGTTCACGTCGAGGTCGATCAGACCGGCCTGTCCGTTGTAGAGAATGGAGCTTGCAATCTCACCGATAGCGGCATTCTTGAGGTCGGGAGCACCGGGAAGCCTCCATGCAAGGGCCACATTCTCAGCCTCTTTTCCGTAAACATCCTTGACTATGGGGCTGGTGATGGGCTGCTCGGGCTCAAACTCGAGTGCGGGGATATCGGGGTTGGGTGCCCAGTCGCCGAAGTACTTCTCGAGGGCCGCCACCAACTCATCAGGTTTGAAATCGCCGGACACACAGACTGCAATGTTGTTGGGCACGTAGTAGGTGTCGTGATATTTCTTCACATTTGTGATGGACGGGTTCTTGAGGTGCTCCTGGCTGCCGAGAGTGGTCTGCTTGCCGTAGGGATGGTTGGGATAGAGAGCCTGGTCGATGGCCTCCCAGACCTTGCGGCTGTCCTGGGTGAGGGACATGTTCTTCTCCTCGTAGATAGTCTCGAGCTCGGTGTGGAAGCCGCGGATCACGCCGTAGCGGAAGCGGTCGGCCTGGATGCGGGCCCAGTTGTCAATCTGGTTGGAGGGGATGTCCTCGGTGTAGACGGTCTCGTCGGAGGATGTCCATGCATTTGTGCCGTCTGCGCCGATCATAGACATAAGCTTGTCATACTCGTTGGGGATGGCAATCTTGGAAGCCTCGTAGCTGACGGAGTCGATGCGATGGTAAATGGCCTCGCGCTCGGCAGGATCCGTGGTTTTCCGGTATGTTTCAAAAAGGCTCTCGATTTCATCGAGCATAGGCTTTTCGGCCGCGTAGTCCATGGTGCCGAAATGCTCCGAGCCCTTGAACATAAGGTGCTCGAAATAGTGGGCCAGGCCAGTGGTCTCGGAAGGGTCGTTCTTGCTACCCACCTTCACGGCGATGTAGGTCTGGATTCGGGGTTGTTCCTTGTTGACGGACATGAAAACCTTCATTCCGTTGTCAAGTGTGTAGATCTTGGTCCCGAGGGGATCATTCGGTACTGACTCGTACTTGTTGCAAGACATAGCCAGCGTACAGACCGCTAATGCGGCAATGATAAATCTTCTCATACTATACACGTACTAATTTTGCGAAAGTTAAGAATAAATTTCCAGAATTCATTGAGACACAGCTCAAAAGACTTTTTTATAAAAAAAGTGAAAAAAATTTTGCAGGGTTAAAAAATATGTATATCTTAGCACCGAAGTTTTTCATAGTTTAAGTTTAGGTTAAGTAGCGGGGCGCTCGCAGTGATGCAAGCGCCCCGTGAATTTTGTTGTCATTCTGAGCGAAGCGAAGAATCTACTTCAACCTGTATTCGCTGATATTCTGTATCCCCGGTATGCCGTAGTAAGACTCCACTATGTCGCCGCACAGGAAGACCTGACGGCCCAGAAGTTCCGGATGGTCCACGAGGTTAAGGTCGTCGCGTATGTCCCCTTTCGCAAGCTGGACCGACAGGCACTGCTGCTTGTCGCGGCAGGTCGATTTGGCGGCCAGAACTATATTTGTCCGTGATGAGAAGGGTTTGACGAAGGAACACTTGCTCGAAGACAGGTCCCCGCCCACTATGTAGCCATACACCCAGACATCCTGTTCGCCTGCATGGCTCTTCGCGTCGGGCACGCTCAGGGCGTTTTCGAGCTCGTCGCCGCCTCCCCCGCCTCCAATTGTGAATTCATCATCGATCCAGTTGCGCGTGGTGTCCACCTGCACCTGCACGCCTCCGTTCAGGCCTTCGGCTCCGACGTTGACGCCCAGGGTCAGGACCTGCTGGGGCTCGAGACGGCGCGTGAACAGCGTTTTGTCCTGTCCGCCGTCCGTCATCAGCAGGTTCACGGTGCCGGGCTCGAAGTAGGCAATGCGCTTTTCCGTGTATGAATACATCAGCTTGCCCGACGCCGCCTTCAGTATCAGCGCCGCGCTCGGGAACGCCGACACGAATTCGGAAGCTATCCGCAGACGTATGCCGGAATTGAGTTGTACGCACGCGAGCGTGACCACGGTGGTCTTTCCCGACTTGATAGTGGCCACCTGCGAGTCCCCGTATTGCGGCATCTCGAACTGGGGCTCCTTGAAATCGCAGGACCGGGCCGTGACGGTGTAGGTGCCTTCGTCCAGCGGGAAACTGTCTTTCGAAGCTCCGTATGGACCGTCATAGATGTAATCGCCTTTGGAATTGGCGATGGTGAGGATGAAATCGTTGGTGTCCGGGAATGCCGATTTCGTAGTGGGAACCGTGCCTTCGGCAAAACGGACCTGGAGTATCCCCTGTCTTCCGAATGTCTGCATCAGAGAGTCGCAGGAGGCCAGCAGGGGTGTGGCCGCTAAAAGAGTAAAGAGTATCTTTTTCATAGTATTGAAGTTTGCCGCCAATATAGCGCAAAATCCAATACCACCCTTTAAAAATTCACAAAACTTTTCTTAAAAGAATATTTTTCGAAAGAATCAGATGCGGATTCTTTTCATTCGGTGACGTAGGGTATGGTGAACACGAAACGGGCACCTTCGGTGTATGTGGTGTCAAGCCAGACATTACCGTTCAATTTCTGGGCAATGATACGGCAGATGCTAAGGCCTAGGCCCGCGCCCTGCTTGTCGCTCAGCTTGGTGAAGCGTTCGAATATATCCTCCGCCTTGTCGGCAGGGATTCCGGGGCCGGAATCGGAAACAGCGAAGGTCACGTAGCCCGGATTCTCCGTCAGGGATGTGGATACTTCTATGAAACCCTTTTCCGTGTGTTTGCAGGAGTTCGTGAGGAAATTGATGAGCACCTGCTGCACACGCATTTCGTCGGTGAGCACGCGGACGTCTTCAGGGATACCGGGATTGTGGCGCATCTCCACTCCGGGGCGGAGACGGTATTCCACTGACTTCATGGCAAGAAGTGCGACTTCGTGGATGTTGCAAGGCGCATTGTTCACGACGAATTCTCCGTTCTCGACGTCCGACAGGCTGAGCAAGTCATTGATTATCACCGTCAGCAGCTGGGAGTTGTTGAGCACGTAATGCAGGTACTCCGACTTTTCTTCATTGGTCACATACCCTTCCGGCATGCACAGCAGCTGGGAGAATCCGATTATGGCATTGAGCGGCGTACGGATTTCATGGTTGATATTGTTGACGAAAGCCGTCTTCATCCTGTTGCTGTTCTCTGAAATCGCGTGGGCTTTTTTCAGGGAACGCATGCTCCGGCGCATGATGGCAAAGATGAAAAAGCCGAGTCCGAGCATCACAAAGAATGCCGCCCACATGATTGCCGGTTTATATGCCTCCCAAAGCGTCAACGGCTTGTCGTAAATCACAGCAACCCTGGGAATGAGCTTGAGGTCCAGATTGAATATCTGCATCGCGTGCCAGGAAATGTGCGGAGTCCCGATTTCCAGATGCACCATGGGAAGCCGCCTTGGCTGGCGGTCATTGTAGAGCACATCGGAGAAGCGCTGGGCCAGGAAACGGCAATACTGGTTATAATCGTATGAGTAATAACCGATTACGTGGTGCGGATGATCCATATCCACGGGGAAGATGGTGTACACGGGAGCAATGGCTTCAAGTATCTGTATGATGTTGTTGCGCGACGACACCGTCTCCATGTAGTCATGGTGCGTCAGCCAGGAAGCAAACAGCACACCCGTCTGGGGATATTTCTCGTTGCTCAGGATGTTGATCAGGTCATCGGTAGAGTATTCCGTCGAGAACACCGGTTTGTAAACCAGGGACGGGTACTTTTCCTTAAGGTAACGCTCCAGGCGCAGCTGCTGCTCCTTGCAACGGAAATTCTCTCCGCCGATGAAGATAATCTTCTGCATTTCCGGCTGAAGCGTGAACATCAGGTCCACCGTACGCTCCACCATTGCGGGAGCGTGGATCAAACTCACGTTCAGGCCGTCCTGGAGCATGTCGGAGACAGGCCGGCGCAAGGCGTCCGGATTGGCTTTTCCGTAGAGCGTGTACGCACTTTCGCAGAAATACGGGATATCTCCGACCAGCAGCACAGGCACGTCGGGCCATTGATTATCAACCAAATATGCCAGCTGATAAACGCTTCCGCCCACTAAAGTCACAAGGTCGGGACGGCGGGGCTGCGCATTAAGTATGTCCCTGGTACGCTTTTCAAGCACGGAGACGTTGTCGATCGAGGTGATACGAAGGAAATACTGGGATATCTGCACATCGCTGCTGCTCCGGGCGAAATCGTTGACGGGCTGTAGCATCCCCTGGGCCCAGAGGCTGGATTCGGCATTGGAACAGATCACGAGTACGCTTTTGACCTGCGCGGATTCCTCGGCAGACAGAGGAATGCACGGCAGAAGGAACACCAGCAACAAGTGCAGATAGTGCCTGTATCGCATAACTACGTGGTCTTCTCTTTAGTACCCCCGAGGCGAATCGAACGCCTATCGTCGGAACCGGAATCCGAAATTCTATCCATTAAACTACAGGGGCCTGTATGGACGTTGCAAAAGTAATAAAAAATACTTAATTTTGTGCAGAATGAAGAGAGCATTTGTTTTTCCGGGACAAGGCTCCCAATTCTCCGGCATGGGGAAGGAGCTGTACCACAGCAGCTCCAAGGCCAGGGAGATGATGGAAAGGGCCAATGAGATTCTCGGTTTCAGGATAACCGACATAATGTTCGAAGGCTCCGACGAGGAGCTCAGGACCACCAGGGTGACCCAACCGGCCATCCTGCTGCATTCGGTCGTACTGGCCGGATGCAGCGGTCTCCCTCTTCCCGATATGGTCGGCGGTCACTCGCTGGGCGAATTCAGCGCCCTCGTGGCCGCCGGTGCTGTGTCTTTTGAAGACGGCCTGCGCCTGGTCGCAGCCCGCGCCAGCGCCATGCAGCGATGCTGCGAGATGCAGCCCGGGGGCATGGCCGCTGTCATAGGGCTCGACACCGGGACCATCGAGAGGATATGCGGAGAAATCCCCGGCACGGTGGTCCCCGCCAACTACAACTCCGACGGCCAGGTGGTCATCTCCGGCGAGACCGGCGCGGTGGCTGAAGCTTGCGCGGCCCTGAAGGCTGCAGGCGCAAAGCGCGCCCTTCCCCTTCCGGTCGGCGGCGCCTTCCACTCCCCTCTCATGGAGCCCGCCCGGAAGGAGCTTGCCGAAGCCATCAGCGCCACCGAGATCCTCGCCCCTTCCTGTCCCATCTACCAGAACGTCTCGGCCGCCCCAGAGACCGACCCGGCCCGCATACGCGAGAACCTGCTTCTCCAGCTCACGTCCCCCGTCCGCTGGACCCAGAGCGTCAAGGCCATGCTCGCCGACGAAGCGGACGAATTTACCGAAATCGGCCCCGGCACCGTGCTGCAGGGCCTTGTGCGCCGCATATCCGCCGGCCGCGAACACATCACCATCCAGGGAATCCAATAACAACCTTATAATTATTATGGCACAAAAGAAATTCATCACTTGTGACGGCAACCAGGCGGCCAGCAACATCGCCTACCTTTTCAGCGAGCACGCTGCAATCTACCCGATCACGCCCTCATCCACCATGGCTGAGAACATCGACGAGTGGGCGGCCCAGGGCAAGAAGAACCTCTGGGGCGAGACAGTAAAGGTCACTGAAATGCAGAGCGAAGCAGGCGCCGCGGGCGCCGTCCACGGATCCCTTCAGGCAGGCGCCCTTACCAGCACCTTCACCGCATCCCAGGGCCTTCTGCTCATGATTCCGAATATGTACAAAATCGCCGGCGAAATGCTTCCGGCGGTCTTCCACGTATCGGCCCGCGCCCTGGCATCCCACGCCCTTTCCATCTTCGGCGACCACCAGGACGTCATGGCATGCCGCCAGACCGGCTTCGCAATGCTGGCCTCCGGCTCCGTGCAGGAAGCCCAGGACCTAGCCGCAGTGGCTCACCTGTCCACAATCAAGTCCAGCATTCCTTTCCTCCACTTCTTCGACGGATTCCGCACATCCCACGAAATCCAGAAGATAGAGGCCCTCGATGAGGACGCCCTCCGCAAGATGGTCAGCGAGAAAGCCCTGCAGAACTTCCGCGACAGGGCCCTCAACCCCGACGCTCCCGTGACCCGCGGCACCGCCCAGAACGGCGACGTCTATTTCCAGGCCGTCGAGTCCCGCAACCGCGTATATGAAGCAGTCCCCGACATCGTGGCCCGCTACATGGGTGAAATCAGCGAGCTGACCGGCCGCAGCTACAGGCCGTTCGAATACTACGGCGACGCCAAGGCCGAGAACATCATCGTGGCCATGGGTTCAGTCACCGAGACCATACGTGAGACCATCGACTACCTCGCCGCCCAGGGCCGCAAGGTCGGTCTCGTCTCCGTCCACCTCTATCGTCCCTTCTCCGAGAAATACTTCCTCAAGGTGCTTCCCAAGAGCGTCAGGAAGATCGCTGTCCTGGACCGCACAAAGGAGCCCGGCGCCCTCGGAGAGCCCCTGTTCCTCGATGTCAAGGCCCTCTTCCAGGGCAAGGAAGGCGCTCCCCTCGTGATCGGCGGCCGCTACGGCCTCTCCTCCAAGGACACCACCCCCGCCCAGATGAAGGCCGTGTTCGACAACATGCTCGGCGAGCAGAAGAACCACTTCACCGTCGGAATCAACGACGACCTGACCTTCCGCTCCCTGC
>JAFZVQ010000016.1 GCA_017617715.1 Bacteroidales bacterium
AGCAGCCCGGCGGCGGCAAGCGGCAGCAGGGCCAGCTGGATTGCCGTGGCGAAGCAGCCGGGGTTGGCCACGCTCCCGGCGCCCCGTATAGCGGCGGCGTTGCACTCCGGCAGGCCGTAAACATAGCCGCAGGAGCCGTCGCGGCGGTCCTGGGCCAGGTCGATCACCTTCAGCCCTTCCGGCCTGGAGTGCGACTCCCAGAAAGCGCTGCTCGCACCATGCGCCGAACACATGAATAAAACGTCAAGCCCGACAAGATCGGGCATTTCGCAGAATCGCAGATCGGTGTCGCCGTAGATGCCTTCGTGGACCTCGCTAAGAAGCTTGCCGGCGCTGCTTTCGGAGCACACGAAGGAGAGTTCCACCTCCGGATGCAGGAGGAGGAGGCGGATAAGCTCGCCGGCGGTGTAGCCTGCGCCGCCTATGATGCCTGCGCGTATCATCACCTGACCTGGTCCGGGTGGACGCTGTAAAAGGCACGGAGGGCCGTGGAACTGACTTTAATGAAGCCCTTGGCGTCTTCGGACGTCCAGGCCCGGGCCGTCTCGCCGTATTCGCCGAGCTTGTTGTGGACAAGGTCGCCTGGGGCGTCGCAGCCCACGGTGGAGAAGCAGTAAGGCCTCAGCTCCAGCGTCACGGTGCCGGTGACGTTGCGCTGGCTGCTTTCCAGCATGGCTTCCATGTCGTCCATCACCGGTTCGAGGTACTGGCTCTCGTGGATGAACATGCCGTACCAGTTAGCCACCTGGTCCTTCCAGTACTGCTGCCACTTGCTGAGGGTGAACTTTTCGAGGAACTTGTGGGCGCCGATTATGAGCATGGGAGCGGCGGCCTCGAAACCCACGCGCCCCTTGATGCCGATAATGGTGTCGCCGACGTGCATGTCGCGGCCGATTCCGTAGGCCGAACCTATGGCCTCAACGGTGCGTATGGCCTCGATCGGGTCGTCGAAACGCTTGCCGTTCACGCTCTTGAGCTCGCCTTTCTCGAAGCCGAGGGAGAGTATCTCGCTGCCGGTCTTCGTGACCTGCTTCAGGTAGGCGCTTTCGGGCAGGCCCTGCTTCGAATCGAGTATTTCGCCGCCGCAGATGGAGGTGCCCCAGAGGCCCACGTTGTAGCTGTACTTGAGCTTGGCAAAGTCGGCCGGGAAGCCGCCGGCGTTGAGGTATTCGACCTCCTCCTTGCGGCTGAGGTTGCCGTCGCGGGTGAGGGTGATTATCTCCATCTCAGGGCATAGCACGAGGAAGGTCATGTCGAAACGGACCTGGTCGTTGCCGGCGCCGGTGGAGCCGTGGGCTATGGCGTCGGCGCCTATCTCCTTGGCATAGCGGGCTATGGCCAGCGCCTGGAACACCCGCTCGGACGACACGGAGACGGGATATGTGCCGTTGCGGAGCACATTGCCGAACACCATGTATTTCAGGCTCTTGTCGTAATACTCACGGGTCACGTCGAGGGTGACGTATTTGGTGGCGCCGAGCTTGTAGGCGTTCTCCTCGTTGGTCTTGAGCTGGGCCGCGCTGAAGCCGCCCGTGTCGGCGCAGGCGGCATGGACCTCATAGCCCTTTTCCTTCGCAAGGTACATCACTGTGTAGGAGGTGTCGAGCCCCCCGCTGAATGCTACTACTACTTTCTTTTTCATATTTTTCTTATTTGTCATCCTGAGCCTTCTTATTTGTCATCCTGAGCCTGTCGAAGGATCTATTCTCCCGGATGGTGGATTTCGAGGTGCTCTTCGGGATCGTAGAGCAGTCCCGTGCAGAGACACATTTTATAATCGTTTGCTTGAAGTATATGGAAGTTGCGGCAACCCTCGCAGCCTTTCCAGAACTCAGGGTCGTCGGTGAGCTCGGCGTAGGGCACGGGGCGGAAGCCGAACTCATAGTTCATCTTCATCACGGCGGCGCCGGTGGTGATGGAAAAGATCTTGGCCTGCGGGAAAAGCTTTCTCGACAGGATGAAGGTCTGCTCCTTTATGCGCTTCGCCAGGCCCAGCCCGCGGAACTTGTGGGCCACGATGAGGCCGGAATTGGCCACGAAGCTCTTTCCGCCCCATGATTCGATGTAGGAAAAGCCTGCGAACTCGCCCTCGTCGCTGACCGCAATGACGGCCTTGCCGGCGAGTATCTTCTCCGAGATATACGCCGGCGTGCGGTTGGCGATGCCCGTGTTACGCTCCAGCGAGGAGACATAAATCTCCTCGCAAATCGCTTCGGCAAATTTGAGATGGCTGCCGTCGGCCACAGTGACTTGTATGCTCATTCTTTGAGGCTTGAGGCCTGTCCGTCAAGGGAAAACAATCGCCCTAATGGCAAGACAAACCGGGATTGTCAATTGCAATTATCATTGGAGGAGCCTGGCCGCGTGCGGCCAGGCTCGTGTTAGACGAAGGATTAAAGCTTGACGGGAAGGTCGAGCTTGATGGAAGCGGAGGAGTCGCCCACGAGGATGCGGTAGGAGCCGGGGGTCACCACCCAGTCGTGGCTGCTGACGCTGTAGCTGCTGAAATCGGAGGGAGTGAGGGTCACGCTCACGGTGCTGGACTCACCCTTGCCCAGATCCACCTTCACGTAGCCCTTGAGCTCGCGGTCGGGACGGGAGAAAGAGGGTTTCACCTTGGACACATAGACCTGGGCCACCTCGGAAGCGCGCACCTTGCCGGTGTTCTTCACGGTGAAGCTGACTTTCAAGCCATAAGGGAGCTGCTCCACGGAGGCGTCCGAATACGCGAAAGTGCTGTAGGTCAGGCCATAGCCGAAGGGATAGAGAGGCTGCACGCCGAAGTGCTCCACTCCCCTGTAACCCAGGAAGATACCCTCTGCGTACTGGGTGTTGGGATACGGGTCGCGGTTCTTCTTCACGCGGGTGACCTCAGGCACGTTGATGTGGTAGTACTTGGCTGCGGGATTCTTCATTTCGGAGCCCCAGAAAGTGAACGGGAGGCGGCCCGAAGGCGACACGGCGCCGGAAATGATGGCCGCAAGGGCGCGTCCGCTCTCCTGCCCGCCGTACCATGCCATAAGGAGACCCTTCACGCTGTCGATCCAGGGAGTCACGTCGAACTCGCCGCCGCTGTTGGCCACCACGAGCACGTTGGGGTTGATGGCCGCCACCCTGGAAATGAGCTTGTTCTGGCCCTTGGGGAGGCCGTAGGTGCGGTCGGAACCTTCCTTCTCGGTGTCGTGGTTGAAGCCCACGGACACAATCACGATGCTGGCCTTCTTGAGGGCGGCCTCATCGATTTCCTTCCAGTCCATGAGGGTGGTCTTGTAGTTCTTGCCAAGGGCTGCAAGTCCCTGGTAGAGCGTGGTGGTCGTGCCCTCGATGGGGTCCATACGGCCGGAACCGCCTCCGTAGGGAATGCAGTCTGCGTTGGGTCCGAGGACTATGATGTTGTTCTTCTTGGAAGCCTTCACCGGGAGGATACCGTCGTTCTTGAGGAGCACGGGGCCTTCGAGGGCGGCGGCGTAGGCCTTCTCACGGGAGGCGGGGTTGTTCTCGGGGATGCTTTCGTCCTTCATCGGCTTGTCGAGCAGGCCGTAGGCGGCGAAGGTCTGAAGGATGTGGCGGCACTTCTGGTCCACCACAGCTTCGCTTATTGTGCCGTTCTTCACCAGCTCGCTGACGGCCTCATAATTAAGCACATAACCCTTGGGCATCTCGAGGTCGAGGCCGCTCAGCAAGGCACCGACAGTGGAGTAGGTGGAGGTCCAGTCGGACATCACGATGCCCTCGTGGCCCCAGCGGCGGAGGTGGTTGATAAGCCATGAGTTCTCGGCGGCATGCGCCCCGTTCACGGGATTGTAGCTGGTCATCACCGCGCCCACGCGGGCCTCTTCGACGGCCTTGCGGAAGGCGGGGAAGTAAATTTCATTGATGGTGCGCTCGTCGGCCAGGGAGGCGGTCCAGTGGCGGTCGTACTCCTGGTTGTTGAGGGCGAAGTGCTTGATGGTGGCGATCACGCGCTGCTCCTGGATACCGCGGATATACTGCACTGCGGTCTCCGAGGAGAGATATGGATCCTCACCGTAGTATTCGAAATTACGGCCGCAGAGGGGCGAACGGTAAATGTTCACGCCCGGGCAGAGCATTACCCGCACTCCCCTGGCACAGGCGTCCCAGCCAATGCCGGTGCCGACACCGTGGGCCACCTCACGGTTGAATGAGGCGGCGAGGCTGATGCCGCAGGGGTAGTAGGTGCTGTTGGTCTTGTTGCGGACGCCCTGGGGGCCGTCTGCCAAACGCACGGAGGGGATGCCGAGACGCGGGATGGCAGCGGTGTGGAAGCCATCTTCCTGTCCGGTGATGAGGGCACATTTTTCCTGGAGGGTCATCTGGCTCACGAGGGCTTCTGCCCTTTCGCGGTCTTCGCGCGTGACAAGAATCTGGGCCTGGCTCACTATTGCGGCAAGCAGCAGGACTACTACGGATAAGCTACGTTTCATAATCTTACGGTACAAATTTCTTCAAATATACTGATAATTCTCTAAAACTAAAGGTTTACATCGGCAAAATCCAGAATCCATGTCCAGTCGATGGCGGCAAAGCCGTGGCCGTGGGGGTGGCGGGCATAGCCGAGGCGGGGGCCGATGGCCGAGGTGTCGTAGTCGTCCGGCCAGTCCACTTCGGGAAGGCCGGGGGCGCCGAGGAAGGTCCACACCGGCGAGGCCGCCTGCAGGCAGAGGAACTCCCCTTTGGTGTCGAACCAGGGATTGTTGAAGCCTTCCACAAGGAAAGCCCTGGGGGCAAGGCAACTGACCAGCAGATGCTGGTCGAAAGGCATGGAGGAGGCTTCCTTGCCTGCATATTTGGCATAGGCAGGCGAGAACCAGTGGGTGAAGCGGGAGGTCTCGGAAAGCACGTGCTCGCCGAAATTGCGCTTGGCGAGGGGCACTCCCCCGCCGCCGGTCTGGTTCACCACCACGGCCTTGAAGCGCTCGTCCCAGGCTCCTGCGAGGAGCGCCGCCTTGCCAAGGCGCGACGAGCCCGTGACGAGCACCCGGGAGGCGTCCAGGGCCGGTTCAGCCTCTATCATGTCGAGGCCGCGCATCAGCGCCCAGGCCCAGGCGCCGAGAGCTCTCGGGCCGCCTGGCTTGCCGCCGTCGGGCCAGAGCCCGAACACCCCGCCCCAGGCAAGGGAGTCCTGGAGCTCGGTGGCTTCAGGATCGGCGCTGACTTCGCCGTAGCAGGCGGTCACGAACGCATAGCCCCGGGCGAGTATCATCTCCACCGGGAAAACGCTCAGCAGGTTCTTGTCCTGGAAGAGGCCGCGGCCCTCTTCAGAGGCACGGTTGCCGTTTATTTTATGCGTCTTGCTGTCGTCCAGCCAGCAGTCGGGCACGAGTACCTCCGGGTCGGAAAGAAGGGTGTGGTTGCCGTAGTAATTCAGCAACATGATGGCGGGCACGGGGCCCTTAGCGTCGGCGGGACGGAGTATGAGCCAGTCTATCTTTGGGCCGGTGCGGTCGGGGCTGAACCACATGCGCACCTGCTTGCGGCGGGCGAACCCGGCAAGCGTCGTGCCCTCTTCGAGCGAGTCGAGATACACCGGGGAAGGTCCGGGGATGCGCCCGTACATTTCCCTTTCGAAGAGGGAAAGGATCTCCCGGCGGCGCTCCGGCCACTGGGCGGGGTCGCGAACCGGCCGGCCGTCGGCGAAGCGCAGCGGATCTTCGAGAGAGTAGGTGCCCGCCTTGCTTTCATCGGTGTTGTAGGTGAAGCGTATCTTGTTGTCTTTCCAGCGGATACGCTCAAGGCGGTACTGCGAGTCGTCCTGCTCCACCCTCTCCTGCACGCGGCACTTGAGGTCGCAGTCCCGTATCAGCACGTCGGAAGCGTACGACATCGGGATGTCGGTGCGGCCCTTGAGATCGAAGAACTGGCGCCATGGCTTGACGTAGAGGATGCGGTCCACCTTGCCCTTCACGCGCTCCACCAGTATATGCGAGTAGTCCTGGGGCGTGTCTGGGCGCATTTTAAGCCAGAGCAGGCGGTCGGTGCCGTCCACCTTGCTGTCCCGCAGCACCACGTTGCGCGCCCCCACGCATTCGCTGCCGAACACCAGCACGCCGGAACCGTGTCCGAAGCGGCAGTGTTCCACCAGCACTTCCGAATTGGTGCCGTTGCAGGGGTCGGTGTCGGCCCATGGGCCCTTGCCGCCCTTGACGGCGATCAGGTCGTCTCCGGTGGCGAAACGGCAGGAGTCGATGTGCACCTTGCTGCAGGCGTCTATGTCCACGCCGTCAGTGCTGGGCGCCTTCACCGGGGCCACGGGGGCATAGACGTCAACGCCTCTCAGGCGCACGCGGCTGCATTTGTAGAGGTGGATATTCCAGAAGCCGGCGTTGCGAAGGTGCACGTCCCTGATCAGCACGTCGGAGGAGCCGCTGACGCTTATCATGCGGGGACGGCGGACTTCCAGGTTGGTGCAGGCGGGGTTCTCCTTGCGGCGGGCCCAGAAGGCGTCCCAGTAGCGGGCGCCGCCTCCGTCGAGGGTGCCGGGGCCGGTGATGGTGAAGCCGTCGGCTTCGTATGCGTTCACGAGGGCGGCGGCGTAGGGCTGGAGCACGCCTTCGATGTGGACAGGGGCGTCGGGGTAGGCGGAGATATCGTCGCTGCCTTTGAGCACGGCGCCCGCTTCCAGCACCAGGTGCGTACGGGGTTTGAAGAAGAGCGCGCCGCTGAGGTACACCCCTTCCGGTATCACCACCGTGCCGCCCCGTTTCGCCGCAGCGTCTATCGTCCGCTGTATGGCCTCCGTCTGCAGCACGGTGCTGTCCTGCACCGCACCGTAGTCAAGTATAGAGAAGCGCTTCGCCTCCCGCCCCTTTACCACCTTCTCCTTCTGCGTGAACCATTTGTCGACACTTGTACCGTCAGGCCAGCTTTCCGCCGGCAATCCGGCGGAAAGCTGAATCATAAGTATGAGCGGCAGGAGCCTCACAGCTCTTTCTGGAGTTTATACGAACCGGGGCCGTAGCCGGTGGACTCGGTCTCGCCGGGGAGGGTCACGATGGCTTCGGCGCCGTCGGGCACGGTGAATTCCCAGATCCAGGTGTCGCCGTCGAAGCGCCAGGCGCTCTTGATCAGGCCGGCGGCGGAAGGATACTCAGCCTTGAGGCTGCCGAGGCGGCGGTCCGGAACGGGCTTCATGATAATACGCTTGAAGCCGGGCTCGGCAGTGTCGGAGCAGATGCCGGCGGCAGTCTCCCAAATCCACTGGCAGACGCAGCCGTAGGCATAGTGGTTGAAACTGTTCATGCCCTTGGGTCCCATGCCCTTCTCGATCATGTAGCTGTTCCAGCGCTCCCAGATAGTGGTGGCGCCGTTGTCGATGGAATACAGCCAGCTCGGGTTCTTGCGCTGGAAGAGCAGGTCCCAGGCGATGTCGGCCATGCCGTTGTCGGTGAGAGTCTGCATGAGGATGGACGTGCCGAGGAAGCCGGTCTGCAGGCAGCCGTCGTGGGCCGCGAAATTCTCGCGCAGGCGCTGGATCATGGCGTCGCGGGCCTCGCCCTCCACTATCTTGTTCTTCAGCGCGAACAGGGCGGGCGTCTGCATGGTGTTGAGGATTTCAGTCTTGAAGCGGCCGTCGGGGGTGAGGCACTTTTCCCTGATAAGAGCCCTGGCCTCTTCCGCCATGGCTATGTACTTGTCGGCATCGTGCATGGTGGCCTTTGCCATGTCGGCCATAAGGTCGGAATCGAGCACCCAGTAGGACAGGCAGAGGTAGTTCCAGTATTGAATGGCCTCGGGCAGGAGCTCACGCTTGCCGGCGGCGTTGGTGGTGTAGATACCCTTGCCGCAGGACTCGAGAGGCTCGTAGCTGAGCCAGTCCGCCCACTGGTAGTTGCCGTTTTCGTGGGCCAGGGAGGCGTGGTCGTATTTGACGGAAGCCACATGGTCCATCCACAGCTCCATCGAATCCCAGTTTTCCAGGATTATGGTGGCGTCGCCGAACTGCTTCCAGATGGTCCAGGGCACTATCACGCCCGCGTCGGCCCAGCCGAGACGGGACATGGAGCTGGGCAGGGAGCCGTACTGGGCGAGCGGAGCCACTCCCGGGTAGGCGCCCGAAGGCAGCTGGGTGTCGCGCATGTCGCGCATCCACTTGTGGAAGAAGGGATCGGTGTTGGCGAAGAAGGTGCCGGTGCCGGTGAACACCTGGGTGTCGGCCGTCCAGCCGAGGCGCTCGTTGCGCTGCGGGCAGTCGGTGGGCACGGAAAGGTAGTTGGAACGCTGGCCCCACATGGTGTTGGATATCAGCTTGTTCACGGACTCGTCGCCGGTGGTGATGCGGCCGGTCTCAAGCTCCTTGGAGATGGAGGTCACGGGCACGGAGACAAGCTTCTTGATGCTCACTTCGGCGGTGGCGGTGACGGAGATGAAGCGGTAGCCGAAGAAGGTGCAGCGGGGCTGGTAGGCCACGTAGCCCTTGGACGGGCCGAAGGTGTATTTCAGTATCATGCCCTTGTCGGGGATACGGAGATTGGTGCGGTGGCAGCTGCCCTCGGGGCCGTCCATTCCGCGGTTCTTGGCACCGTTGCCGTCGTTCAGCAGCTCGGCCGGGAGGCAGGTGAGCTCAGTGCCCTCGGCGGCCTTGAATTCGAAGGAAGGCACGGCGGAGGCGTTCTGGCCGAAGTCCACTATGAGGGTCTCGCCGGGCTTCAGCGTGATGGGGCCGCCCGGAGCGAACTCCTTGCTTATCACCACCTTGCCGTAGGCGTCTTCGCTTGCGCCCTCGATATCGCTCCAAACGTAGGCCTTCACAGGCTTGAGGGCGAGGTCGGGACGGAGGTAGATCTCAGCGCCGACGGTGGGGAAGATTTCTCCGGGGAATTCGGTGTTGACTTCAGGGGTCTCGAGCAGCTCGGGAGTCTCGAATCCGGGCTTGATGCGGGCGTCGTACTCCTCGCCGTCGAAGATTGCGGCGTGCTTCACCGGGCCGGCGATTCCGGCTTTCCAGTTAAGGGTGTCGGTGCCGAAAAGGGCTTTGGTGCCGTCCGTGTAGTTGATTTCCAGCACGGCGCGGAAGGCGCACTTCTTGCCCCTCATGCCTTCGAAACCGTCCGGAGTCACGATCTTGTCGGCCCACCAGCCGGGCGTCAACTGCGCGGAGAGCTGGTTTTCGGCGCCGGCCTTACGGTTGAAGGCATCCGTGACGTCGTAGGTGTAGGAAATCTTGGTCTTGCCGAAGTGGGTGAAACCGGGCTTAAGCACTTCCCTGCCCACCACGCGGCCGTTGAGATAAAGCTCATAGACGCCGAGGCCCGTGGTCATCCACGTGGCGCGGGCCACCGGCTTCTCGTTCTGCACCGAGGCCAGGAACCAGCTGGCGCCGTCCGCTGCGCGGCAGTTCTCCTTGGTCTTGACTATTCCTGTGAGCACCGGCGCATTCGCGGCGGAAATCCACTGGGAACTGTCCCAGGCATAGTCGGGAAGGGGATCCACAAGAGTCCCGGCAAAGTCAGAAGGAGTAGAACATGCCGTAACGCAAAGCGATAATAAGGCAATAGGAATGAAAAAACGGAGGACAGTTTTCATATTTGTATATTAATAGTTTCAAGCACCTACAAATATAACAAATAATCGGAGAAAAACTGTGACTCTCACCACATTGCGTACACGTATTTTAAACTAAGAACAAGAATGGCAAAAAACGCAACAAAGAAACTCCGCCCCATAATCAATAAGGGGTTCAAAATGATTATCAAGAATCAGATTCACTTGACGCGGCTTCGAGCTGCTTCTGGCGGTCGAATTCACGTTTGCCTTCCTCGATTTCCTCAACCAGCTGCTCGGTAGATGGGAGGTAGAGTTCGTATTTGCTGGCGATGATGGTAGTGTTGTCTTCGGGAAGTGTCATCCGGACAGCGGTGTCATTCTTCTCGGTGCAGAGGAGGATGCCGATGGTAGGGTTTTCGTCGGGCAGTTTCTCTACACGGTCGTAGTAGTTGACGTACATCTGGAGCTGGCCGAGGTCCTGGTGGGTGGCCTTGTGGGTCTTGAGGTCGATAAGGACGAAGCAGCGGAGCAGGCGGTTGTAGAAGACGAGATCCACTTTGTATTCGTCATCTTCGATGAGGATGCGCTTCTGCCTGGCACGAAACAGGAAGCCGTTACCCAGTTCCAGCAGGAAGTCCTGCAGATGGGTGATGAGGGTATCTTCCAGCTCGCTCTCATAATAGTGTGCTTTCTGCTCCAGGCCCAAGAATTCGAGGTACATTGGGTCTTTGACAACCTCCATAGGCGACTCCGGAATCCTTTCCTTACGGGCGACGGCCAGAACAGCTTCCTTGTCGTTGCTCTTCAGAAGGCGCTCGTATAGGAGCGCATTTTTCTGCCGTTCCAGCTCACGAGCTGTCCAGCAGTTGTTGACGGATTCCAGTTCATAATATTCTCGCTTGTCAGGGTCTGATATGCTGATAAGGAGCTTGTACTGTGTCCAGTTGAATTGCGGCCGCAGTGCGGACGCATTTGGGTATGTCCGGTAAAACTGCCGAGCGCGTTCCAACTGACGTTTGGTAAAGCCGCTGCCATAACCGGGCTCCAGACGCTGAGCCAGCCGTTCAATGAGATACGAACCGTAGTCGGCACGTTCAGCCCCTTTCTGTTCTTCTTCAAAGACACGGCGACCGGTCTTCCAATACATCAGCACGCGGTTAAAGTCAACGCTGCGGACGGCATTGGCACGCGCTTCCTCGATGATGGAGCGCACATCTTCGTACAACTGATTCTCGCTGGCGGAATAGGTCACTATGTCTTTCATATCATTCAAACATTTTGTGTTTAACAATTACGTCCGCAGTGCGGTCGCAATCTGCGTGGCAGTTATGCAAAGTTCGGAAGAATCTTATCAGCGTGCAAATTTTTGCAAGGTCAAACTTCATGGCAGGAGAAAAACACAACCCTTTGTTTATCGGGAAAAAAAGCTTTATCTTTACGTTCAATGAAAAAGATACTGACAATTGCCGTGATCCTGCTCAGCCTGCCTGCTTTTGCGGGCAGCCGGAATGTCTTGATCACCAGGACGGGAGCCAGGGAAGGCGCCGGCAGGGACAATGCGCCCGCCATCCAGAAAGCCATAGACAAAGTGAGCCGCGCCGGAGGCGGCACCGTGACGGTGCCCGCCGGGGATTTCGTCACCGGCCCGATAGAGCTGAAATCCGGGGTGGAGCTGCATCTGGAGATGGGGGCGAGGCTGCTCGGTCTGACGGATATCGCCGCCTACGAAAAGGCCCACCGGGTGAATGCCGGAGGCCGCAGGTCGCCCCACTGCGGCCTCATCTACGCAAACGGGCAGGAAAACATTGCCGTCACCGGCCCTGGCACCATCGACGGCCAGGGCGGCGACCCGGTGTTCAACGTGGGCAAGGCCGACCCGGGCGGGCGGCCGATGATAATCCTGTTCCGCGACTGCAGGAACGTGCTGGTGCGGGACGTCCGGCTGGAAAATTCCGCACACTGGGTGCAGTACTACACCGATTGCGAGGGGGTGCGGGTGAGCGGCGTGAAGGTGTATTCCCATTGCAACTACAACAACGACGGCATCGACATCGAGTCGCGGGACGTCCTGGTGACGGGCTGCATCTTCGACTGTGAAGACGACGCCATCTGCCTCAAGGGGGCGGGCGACCGGCTCTGCGAGAACGTGGCCGTGAGCAACTGCGTGGCCGCTTCCAACTGCAACGCCGTCAAGCTCGGCACCGGCTCCAGCTGCGGCTACCGCAACATCTCGATCAGCAACATCACCATACGCGCCGCCAGCGAAGACAATTTCAGGCACTGGTCCACCAGGATAGCCGGCGTCACCGCGCCCGTGACCGTGATTTCCGGCATAGCCGTGGAGGTGGTGGACGGAGGAATCTGCGAGAACGTGTGCATCAGCAACATCTCCATGCGCGACGTGCAGACGCCCATCTTCATCCGCATGGGCCGCCGGGGCAGCGACTGCAGCGGCAGCCGCCTGCGGGGCGTCACCATCAGCGGGGTTACCGCCGTCTGCGAGAGCATGATGTCGAGCTCCATCACCGGCGTGCCGGGGCTGCGTCCCGAAGACATCTACCTGTCCGACATCGACATCACCGCGCCCGGCGGCGGGACGGCGGAAATGGCCGGGATCCCTGTGCCCGAGGCCGAAGACACGTATCCGGAGAACCGGAAACTGGGCCACAGCCTCCCGGCATCCGGCCTCTACATCAGGCACGCCGACAACGTGTTCCTTTCCAACGTCCGCTTCCACTTCCGCGCTCCGGACGCCCGGCCGCCCATCGTGACCGACGACTGCAATAACTTGGTCCAGCGCTGATGGGCAGGCTGCTGCATATCCTTATCCTGCCGGTCCTTGCTTTCTGTGTGGCCTGCGGCCAGGCACAGGAAAGTCCGGAAGAGGTCTTCGCCCTCCTGGACCTCGACAGACCGGGCCTTGAGAGAGTGAAAGCCAGCTGCGAAAAGGCGCAGTGGGAGGAAGCGTCCGTTGCCCTGCTGGAGTATTACCGCGCCCGGGAAGGGGTTTACATTCCGGGGCAGGATTCAAGGACGGCCACCGAAAAGGACAGGCTCTGGGCGGACGACGCCCTGCGGCACACTTTCCATGTGCTGGAGGAGCCGGTGTGGAACTACGGGAAAGACATCGACTGGGAATACTGGCCGGTGAAAGACATAGAGATGCGTGTGCAGCTGCACCGCCAGGGGTGGTGGGCTTCGCTGGGGAAGGTGTACTGCACGACCGGCGATGAGAAATACGCCCGCGAGTATGTGGCCGAGTTCCGGGACTGGGTGAAGAAGAACCCCTACAAGCCTTTCGGCATCGACCAGAAAGGGACAGTGAGCAGCGGCAGCATAGATGTCGACGCGCCTAACGAATGTTTCGCCTGGAGGCCCCTGGAGGTAGGAATCCGCCTGCTGAGGTGGTGCGCCCACTTTTCACTATTTTTGGAATCCGGGAGCTTCACGCCGGAGTTCCTGCTGGAGTTCCTGCGTGAATACCACCGGAACGCGTCGGTGCTGATGCAGTCGTTCAGCCCCGCCGGGAACCACCTTATCCACCAGTCTTCCGGCATCCTGCGGGCGGGCATCTGCTTCCCCGAGTTCAAGGACGCCGGGGCCTGGGTCAAGGCAGGCGTGGACAACCTCAACCAGGAAATCTCCCGCCAGTCCTACCCCGACGGCTGCCATTTCGAGCTTGATCCCGGCTACCATATAGGTTTCGTGCAATCCTACGACGACGCCATCCAGATGGCTTTCCGTAACGGCAGGATGGACCTTTTTCCGCCCGAATGCCTGGAGCAGCTCGTGCGGATGACCAACTATTATCTGGACTACCGCTACCCGGACGGTACGCATCCCTGCTTCAGCGACGCCCGCCGGGGTGACGACCTGGCCGACCAGGAGCTTCTGGAGCATGTCGACCGGTACTGCGACGCACACCTCGAGCCATCGCAGAAGTCTTCCGGGCACCCGGACAGCGGTTTCTACACGTTCCGGAACGGCAGGTCCGGGAGCAGCATCATCATGCCGGTAAAGGCCACCGGACGCGGCATGTGGCACGCCCAGCCCGATTTCGGCACCTTCGAGCTGTGGGCTTACGGCAAGGTGCTGATGCCGGACGCCGGGGCGTACACCTACTCCGGCGACGAGGAAATCGAGCGGGAGCGCGCGTATTTCAAGCAGACGGCGCGGCACAACGCCCTGACCCTCGACGACAGGGATTACGACGACCCGCAACCCGTGGTCCTGGCCTGGGATCCCGAGGCCGGGCTGCTGAGCGTGCAGCACGAAGCCTACGAGGGGCTCACGCGCCGCCGCAGCATCAGGTTCGTGGACGGGAAGTACTTCGTGGTGGAGGACGAGGTCCGGGGCAGCGCCTGCGGGCGGCTTACCTTGCGCAACTGCCTGGGCCGCGGCACCCTTACGCAAACAGCCGGCGGCTTCGAGTACCGCGACGGCGATGCAGGGCTGCTCATTTCGGTCAGCGGGCCGGAAGGGTCCGTCGTGAGCGTGGAGCAGGACTGGTGCAGCGAGGCCATGCACGAGAAGTATTCCCGTCCCGTCATACGGCTGGACGCGACCCGCGCGCCCGGCTCCGGAGTGCAGCGTTTCACGACGGTGCTCCGTCCGTTTTCAAGCATTTCAAAATAATCAAATATCATCATGAAAAGAATTATGCTTACACTTGCTTCCCTTGCCGCCTTGTTCGGATGCTGCCGGAAAGGCAACGAACTTGTGAACCCGGACGGCTTCGTCCTGGAGCACCCCGCCATCGATGTAGCCGATCCCGTGGCCACCGCTAAATGGTGGTGCGAGAACCTCGGATTCACGATTACCCGCCAGAAAGACGATGAAACTCACACCACCTTTATCGTGGACGCCAGCGGGCGTGTGGCCATCGAGATGTATCGCGCAAAGACCCAGCCGGTTGCGCCCGACTACGCTTCCATGGATCCCCTCACGCTCCATTTCGGATTCATTTCCAAGGATGTGGACGCCGACATCGAGCGCCTGACCAAAGCCGGCGCCACCCTGGTGACCCATGAGAAGTCGCCCGGCTTCGACGGCGCCATGATGCGCGACCCTTCAGGCATCCCCATCCAGTTCGTAAAACGTGAAAAGAGCGTGCTTCTGAAGTGATAACCGCTCCCTGAGCGAGCGGCTCCCCCACCCTGTCATTCTGAGCGGAGCGAAGAATCTCCTCCCCCGGCCTGTCATTCTGAGCGGAGCGAAGAATCTCCGCCCCACCTCGGTTGAAGGTCCAACTGGAAGCACCTTCAGCCAGACCATGCATTCAGAAGGCACAGGATGCGTGAGCTGGAATATGCTGGTAATCTGTGCTTTATGGAAATCCGATTGCGCCGCGCAGGGCAATCGGATTTCGGTAAGGTGCTTATAGTGAGGCTCTTGCGGCTCACGCACGGAATAGAAAAAACCTCCCAGCCGGGGAGGGGTTGTATTATCTCCAGGATTGACCAATATCCCAGTGAATAGCATATTTGGCTTTAGTACGGTCAGGAGGAAGATTGAACTCTTTCAGTATCATATCATATACGTGAGGGTAGTCCTCCAACCATTTACCTGCAGCAATCTCAAAGGCGTCTTCTTCAATATTATAAAAAACTCTGCCACGGGGTTTATCTTGATATGCGCCTATAAACAAGCCGGTTCCGTCTTCCTTGTAACGTTGTTTGTAATATGCCTTTTTCCACACATCCTCATGCAATTCAGAGCAAGTAATGCGGCCATTCGAAGCATTTGCTTTAGAATAATCATCAATGGGATGGGAAACTATTCCGAAAAGCTCGTCTCGTCCGATACTGTACCAGAAGATACCGACCTTGGGAGTATCTCCTTTCCCGCGGTTTGATGCCATCTGGGCAAGGACATTTAGGTATTCGTCTTCGCTATAGCTGGTTTGCTGGAAGCCTGTGGCTGCAGTTCCACCTGGAATGATATTCTTTCCGATAGCATAGACCTTTATCTCGTCCTCAAGAATCTGATAAACTATATGGCGAAAAAGCCCATACTCTCTGCTCCAAAGACCAGATAGAGCACCCGTCAATGCTTTTGGCACACCTTTACCCGTTTCGGGATTAGATAGGGCATCCTTTAGAATGTCCTTAATCAAATCCGCTTCGCGGGGAGCAGTGGATTTCAATTCGTTGTAGGAAGCAAGCGCTTCAGGAGTAAACAGAAGTTTCATAGCGAGTCTATACTAACTTCTATAAACTCCTGCTTCTTAGCTGCCTCAAGCACCTCGTCACCAACTCTCGAAGATAAAACTGAAGCAGTTCTTGTCATGGCGTTGTATTCATCCAAAGAGACCAAAACGGCCCCCTGATGGCCTCGGTTGATTAGGACCGGCTCATTAGTTTCAATAACAGAGTCTAAATAACTCTTAATACTCTTACGAAAACCAGAGATTGTAGTAGTTACCATTTTCTTTTTCTATTGACGCACAAAGATATGTACAAAATTTTGTACAAGCAAGAACAATTTAAAGATTTTGTTCCACCTGACAAAAACCTCCCGCCGGGGAGGTCGGGAGGTGTGGGTGTCATTCTGGGCGGAGCGAAGAATCTCCGCCCCTCCCCGGCTGAAGGTCCATCCCCCGGCACCTTCAGCCAGGCCATGCATTCAGCCGACACAGGATGCGTGAGCTGGAATATGCTGGTAATCTGTGCTTTATGGAAATCCGATTACTCCGCGCAGGGCAATCGGATATCGGTAAGGTGCTTATAGTGAGGCTCTTGCGGCTCACGCACGGAGTAGAAAAAACCTCACGGGGAGGCGGGAGGTTTTTTTGCATAGCGTGAGTCGCAAGTGCTTCACAAAATAACGGGGCCAAGATCCTCTTTTATCTTGTCCCCGAAAACTTTATATAGCAAACGTTTGCTTAGAGAGCGGTTATCTCCTCGGCGGAAAGGCCGGTGCATTTTGCAATCAGATCCGCGCCAAGTCCATTTTCGCGCATAGCTCGAGCAATCCTCCTGGAACTTTCCAATTTCTCCTTGGCCACGCCCCTGGCTTCTCCTCTGGCTTCTCCTATAGCTTCGCCTTCAGCTCTGCCCTTTTTGAGAGCAAAGGAGATTTCACACATTCTGTCGAGTTCGGTAGTCATAATCTTATCGTAGTTTTGTCGTCTGTTCACTGTCATTGAGGCGAGCTCTGAGGCCCGGTACAAGTCCACCAGTAGAGGATCATCAAAGCCCTCCGGGCGCTCTTTCAGCAAGTGCATGTATTTCATTGAGAAGATGAACCGCTCCAGCAGGTTCCTGCACTTGTCTTTCTCGTCTGGCCCTAATTTTAATCGTCCCATCTCCAGGAAGACCAGATTCAAGCACTCGGTCAATGTCTCCCCGTTCCGCCTGTTCTGGATTCCGTACCGGCTGATGTATTCCTGCTCCAGCGCATCATCTCCCTCATGCTCCAGCGAGAAGTCCACAAGACTCAGCAGGAAGACTGGCGTGATGCTGTAGTCCATCGAATCAATGCGCCTCGGCTTATCGCCCCTTTTCATCTGTGCCTCCACCGCTTCCCGTATACGCTTGATCTTCAGCGGATCAAGTCCAAAACCCTGTGTTTCAATCGTCATAAAATGACCAGGTGACCGAACTCTATTATATTAGTAGTGAACAAAATAATAAAGCCGTCAGGTAACGGCTTTTTAACTGGGGCTCGGACCAAAAAAACGGGAGGGTTGTCATCCCTTCAAACGAATTCCCCATCGACGAATCCTATTGCAAAGTTATAAAGATTATTTGGATAGACAAGGATTTGCATAAAGAATTCCGGGGCCAGCCATCGCGAGTCCCGAAAAAAAGGGTCTTGCCGGATGAGACTGGAGTAACGGCAGTCCGGTGTTCAGCAGGCAGGCGTGAGCTGGAATATGCTGGTAATCTGTGCTTTATGGAAATCCGATTGCGCCGCGCGAGGCAATCGGATATTCGCAACGAGCTTATGGTGAATCACTTGCCACTCACGCAGGGCCAGAAAAAACCTCCCGGCCGGGGAGGTCGGGAGGTGTGGGTGTCATTCTGAGCGGAGCGAAGAATCTAGATCCTTCGTCGCTACGCTCCTCAGGATGACAAGGGGCTATTTACCGAAAATGTCGGATACATCAGAGCAGGATTTGAGCCATCATGTCCTCTGCACTGGATGCACTATACACACGACCGTTTGCTATGTCATCCATAGCCTCGCGATATGCCTCGTTGTCCAACGGATTGTACTCCGTGTAGGACCAGCCCATCTGTTTGGACAATTTTCGGAAAAACGGCATGTCGCGACGCGGGATGTTAACCCTTATTGGATTTGTCATCATATCGTTTTATCTTTTTTGCAATATTACTCAATTCCGAGAGAACTTCCAAACGCGGGGCAGAAAAAGCCTCACGGCCGGGGAGGGCGGGAGGTGTGGGTGTCATTCTGCGGAGCGAATAATCTCCTCCCCCCCCCGGCCGAAGGTCCATCCCCCGGCACCTTCAGCCTTGAAAACCGCCAAAAACAAGGCCGAAGGTCCAGCGGGAAGCACCTTCGGCCAGGCCATGCATTCAGAAGGCACAGGACGCGTGAGCTGGAATATGCTGGTAATCTGTGCTTTATGGAAATCCGATTGCGCCGCGCGAGGCAATCGGATATTCGCAACGAGCTTATGGTGAATCACTTGCCACTCACGCAGGGCCAGAAAAAAACTCCCGGCCGGGGAGGGTCGGGAGGTTAGAGGGAGAACGGTTACCGCTACACCAACACGCCTGTGTTTAAAACTTCGTAATACAGAGGGGATGGATATCGCTGATCAATAAGGACAGGTTCAATCAAAGTGTTCAAATCCCATGTCAGGGCCCAAAGCACGGAAGAGGCTTTGAGGAAATCGCCTTTCACCTCCGGAACTATGACAGCTATGTCTATATCACTGTCCGGACGTGCCGTATTGTTACTATACGAGCCAAACAGGTACACGGAAACAGGTCCGAATTCAGCAACGACCCGTTGCTTATACTTGCGGACAACGTCTATAACATCGTTTTTACCCATTGCTGAATCTCCTTTGTTCGTGAAATAATATCTTTACACCTACTTTCTGTCAAAGACTCTCCTATGGCTTGTTTATATGACGGATATCGGGCTTCAATATTTAACGGCATCATCTGGCTGACGAAGTTACGTTTTTCAGCATCAAACAGTTGGCCGAGGCCACAACTTTGAGCCAGATTAATAAGGTTATGGGTGTATGGCGCCGGCTCTGTTTTCTTCTTGCTCCAATATGCTTTGAAAATCTTTTCCAATACTTGATGACACATATAACCAACATACAACCATCGACCGGTGCGAAACATAGCATCAGCCGTCTCCAGATCATAATCGGATAAATCCACCCAGTATTTTACTATATCCATATCCATACGATGCAAATGTAGTTAATTAATCTCAACAGAACAAAAAAAACCTCCCGCCGGGGAGGGCGGGAGGTGTGGGTGTCATTCTGAGCGGAGCGAAGAATCTTTCTTCAGCTGTTAACGACATAGGCTGATTGCTTCTGATTGAACATTCTTGTAGAATGGGGTAATGCTGCGTTTTGTCCAGTCACCATATGAATAAAGCAGAGGATTTATCTGCTCTCCGATGGACCAGCCAAACTTGACAAAAGGATATGCGTATTTATCAAAATCAGCCCCCGTTGCCCTTGAGCCGTTGATTAGTATAAGAATATCCCAGTCCGAATCCTCACGCGCGTCTCCTCTGGCGCGAGACCCGAACAACAACGCATCAGCTCCTTGGGGAAGGACTTCATGCGCAATTCTTTTCATACCATTAACGACGTCCGTTGGGGTCATTTCGTCTCTTTTTTGCAATAATACTCAATTACGCGAAAACTTCCAAACGCGGTGCAGAAAAAACCTCCCGGCCGGGGAGGGCGGGAGGTGTGGGTGTCATTCTGAGCGGAGCGAAGACAAGGCCGAAGGTCCAGTGGGAAGCACCTTCGGCCAGGCCATGCATTCAGAAGGCAAAGGATGCGTGAGCTGGAATATGCTGGTAATCTGTGCTTTATGGAAAGTCGATTGCACTGCGCGGAGCAATCGGATATCGGTAAGGGGCTTATGGTGAAGCACTTGCAGCTCACGCGGGAGCAGAAAAAACCTCCCGGCCGGGGAGGGCGGGAGGTTATATTAAAACAGTAATACCTGAGAGCTTATCTTAAACGAGGTTTGCCATCATTTATAGTATCGGTATTAGTCACGTCCCAAATAGTGGTCGTATTCCAATGGCTATTTATTATGTTCGTGGCACCGTTCTTTGGGTTAGCGGAATTGTCATATAATTTGCCAGATGCTCCGCCATTTTGACTTGCGGTAAAATTATGACCTCCATCTGTACCATTATTCGTTCCCCAGAAGCCAAGGTCATTCCAACAAATGCAATAATCAAATGTACAATTAGCTTCAACCTGTCCGAAGAATCCGCCATGATAAGATCCTCCTTTATTGTTCTCATTAATCGTTCCCGATGTATAGCAACGGTATACAGCAGTCGGATAAGTGCTTGAACCTTCTCGTACATAACCTATGAAGGCACCCACATTATTAACTTTAGCTTCTTGTTTTATGGTGGTAGTCGTGTAGCTGTTTTCAACTGTACAATAACGGAGATAACCGACAAAAGAACCTGTGGAACTCCCATATACTGACACTGAAGAGTTAATCACCTTCGTGCATGAAGTATCCGAGTACAGAGCACCTGCAAAGCCGCCTGTATACTGGTGACCAATTACGTCCACACCATTGACTACACATTTTGTAATATTGCCAGTATTTCCTCCGCCAGCGTTTCCCCCTCGGCCAAAGAACCCTCCAACATATCTTTGATGAACTGTAGATTCAACCTTGCAATATTTAACCTCGCAGTTCTTTATCTCTGATGAAAATGATGCAAGCTCGCCGCAAAAGCCGCCAAGAGACAAAACATCTGAGTTTGCCGTACTTTTGACATATGTTTTGGAATTTGAGACACCACCATATTGACAGGTATCATAAGGGACAGTACCTGTTGTATTACCAACAAAACCACCTACCTTTGTCCCGCTTGTTTCAACATTACCGCTTGCTGTGCATTTTTTAAAGGAACCACCACTAGCATAACCTACAAATCCACCTATACTATCTCCATTTCCCGTAACATTACCACTAGCCTGGCACCAAATCTCATTATTATCCTCAAAGGTTCCACCGGCACATTGACCTACAAATCCTCCAACATTCGTAACACCGTCAACCTCGATGGAAGTCGTATTCCCACTCAAAGTGCCCGAGGCTATATAACCGGCAAATCCACCTATAGAGGACTTAGCCGTTATCTTGTTCCCAGATACAGAACTCATTTTTATGGTTCCGCCATCCAAATAACCGACAAATCCGCCTGTATAATTGACCGCATTGGAAATAGTGATTCCCGAAACAATACAGCCAGTGGTGTTTCCCACTACCACACTTGCTCCTAGGTATCCAAAAGCGCCGCCTAAATATCTTTTGTCGTATACTGAGCTTCCGCTCTCAAGTTTGACCGTAGCATTGGTTACATTACAACCATCGAATTGAGCATTCACATTATCTACTAAGCCGGCAAAACCGCCGATATACTTCTGTGTTGAACCACTATCGGTATTTTTGGGACCTTGAACAGTACCGTCTGTATATGAACAAGAACTGAATGATGACGCACCAGAAATACGGCCACAAAAACCGCCAACATTCTCTGCTGTTGCTGTTACATTTCCACTTGCGGAACAATTATTCTCAAAAGTTCCACCAGCGCAAGAGCCAACGAAGCCGCCAACATTATTTGAACCAGAAACAGGCAAAGATGTGGTATCGTGGCTCAAAGTTCCAGAACCAATATAACCGGCAAAACCACCGATACTGCTTATGGCTGATAAGGTAAAACTGGAAGCCGGCGTCACCGAGCAATTACTGATGGCCCCATTTGTAAGATACCCCACAAATCCGCCAGTATAATGCTTTCCGTTTGTAATCGTGATACCTTCTACAGTGCAACCGGCCGATTCTCCAATAGTCGCAGAAGCACTAATACCGCCAAATGCACCTCCAACATATCTTGCCGCATCGCTTGCCGATGTCCCTGTCAGGGTCACAGTCGCATTCTTGACATGGCAATCATCAAAGGATGCTGCACCTGTAAGACTTCCCACCAGTCCTCCGGTGTACCTGATTGTTGCTTCTGCTTCAGCAATATTGGCGGTCCCAGTTACCGTGGCTGTTTCGTTTGTATCAGAGTTCTTTTCAAAAGTACATCCGTCGAAATCCGCAGCATCACTAACCCATCCCACAATGCCTCCAACTGTGAGTGCTTTGTTTGAACCAGACACTTTTGTCCCTTTGATATTCACGCCAGAAATAGTGGCATGCGGATCATCGACCTTTCCGATTAAACCGCCGACATTCTTTCCCGTACCAGTCGTAGAGATCTCTGAATCAATAATATTGATAGTTGAGATGTTCAACATTCTGTTTGCGCTTACACCAGTAGTATTAACCGATTGGGTCCAGCCAAGGAGTCCACCACAGTCGTTACTGGTTGAAATGCTTGCCCCAGTAACCGTTACATCAGAAATGCTGATTGAAAACTGGCGAGTAGCATGAGTGCCGATAAGACCGCCAACGGCACCACAGTACTGGCTACCACCGCTAATAGTAGGTGAAGTTATTGTAACATTGTTAATATTGCAATAATTCAAGGAGGAGTTATTGGAACAAATGTAACCCGTAACAATACCTGTTGCCCTATTTGTACTTGCTGTTATGGACGCATCTTTAATTTCAAGATGCTGCACTGTTCCATAAAGAATACTAAAGAGTCCGGGATATGAATCACATGAAGTAATTTTCAAGTTGCTAATCTTTTTATCATTCCCTTCAAAGAAAACGGGGCGAGTACTCGCATTAATCGGGGTCCAGTTTGCAATCCCGGTTAAATCAATGTCATTAATTAGCTTAAAATAGACAGTAGTACCAACCGCTTTCGCGCCCAGCAATCCATTCACCGAGTCTAACTGGTACTTGTCCCCTATGAGGTATGCTTTCTCTGCGGTGGTGCCGTCGCAGGAAGGATTACCGGCGTGGGTGGCAGTTGATCCGCATTTGAGCTTGAGGGCGTTTACCTGGCCAGGGTTAAACGAATTACCATTGGGAATTTCATAGTAACGGGTATAAACAGAATGAGTGTTGTCTGTGGTGAAGAACTGCACCAGAATGTATGTGCCATTGGGGATGGCTGTAGTTTCTGTCGCAGGAAGAGTTGCATAAATATTTAAAACGCCATCACTCTCAGCATCTACTAAGGGCTCACCATTCAGGTTAACCGTCAACGTGTTTCCAGAGCCAAAAATATTCACGGCAGTATCATCAGCTATTGCCTTCGCTGTAATAACCACTCTACTAACTTTTTCGGTTACCCCGGCAGGCATCTGTGCCCTTAGGCGGAAAACGCTGGACTGGGCAAATGATCCACCACCGTGTGAGGATGCCCATGTGCTCGAGAATTCAACATCCTGATAGGTATTAACACCTGTGAGTTTACCACCAAAACGCAGATGCTCCGTATTTCCATCAACTGTTTGATCCTGAGTATAAGTGACGGAATCAGCATTAAGATTTGCGCTTCCAACAGGATTGATGGTAATATCATAGCTACTTGCCGCAACAGCAGTTCCAGCAAATACGGCATCGGTCGTGCCTTCTCCGCTCTGCAGAGTAAATGTTTGCTTGTTGTCGGAATTGCTGGAATCTGCTATGAGAATCACATCTCCGGTCTGCCATTTCAAATTGATAGCACCATCAGGATTAGAATCCTGTTCCAGACTAACCTTGGTCAGTACCTCGGGAATGGACACTGAAATTGTGACGAGTTCACCAGAAACAGGGCTTTCCGGAACCTCAGTAGTGTTTGTGTTACCCTGAGGGGTATCGGTGTTGACCTTGTTGCAAGATGCAGCAAGAACGATAATGGCAAGAATGCCGAAAGCAATAGATGAAAACTTCTTCATACTTCGCTCCTCCTATAAAAAATCTTCACTTTCATCATTAATACTGTTCACCGACATTGACTTCAATGCCCCAGTGCTCGCAGCAAGCATCCGCCTTACGGAGATTTCCTTGGTACACGTCGAGGGGGAGACGTATACTTCTTTCATAATTGTTTGGTTTTTAGTCATATAGCTATTGTATTTATTGTTATTCAATTATAGGGTACAATCCGTGCCGAGATAAGCCATCATATATTATAAAATGCAAATTTACAAAGATTTTATTGCATTAGCAAAATGAGGGGCGCGTAACGCAGAAAAAACCTCCCGGCCGGAGGGGCCGGGAGGTTAGGAGTGTCATTCTGAGCGTCAGCGAAGAATCTGGATCCTTCGTCGCTACGCTCCTCAGGATGACAGCTACTTCAGGGTCGGGAGGTCGCCGGTGAAGTCCCAGATGGAGCTGTCCCAGCCAAGGGTGGTGGAGGCGAGCTCGGAGAGTGTCTTGCCGGCTTCTACCTTACCTTGGTAAGCCCACCTGTTAGCCTGGCCGTCATTACTGTTGTAAGCAGTAAGAGTAGTTTCACCTTCCATGCCAGTATTATCGGAATTCCTACGAACCAGCGGATGAGTCGTGCCATCAATATCAGGATGGTTATAATCGCTATCTGGCACCCACCATGCAGAAAGAGCTAATCCAGGTTTACGATAATTGTCTGATAAATGGCTATTGGGGTGAGCTGTTCCGGCAAATGCGCCTGAACTCCAGTTAGCAGTACCTCTTTTACTCGCGGTTACCTCGCTGTTCCAAGCTGCGCAATGATCGATGTATATGTTTGCAGCATTAACATTTCCAATTAAACCTCCCAACCTGAAAGAGCCGACTACAGCTCCGCTGGCGTAGCAATTGGAAACAGTAATGGAAGTAACGGTGCCAATCTGGCCAATCAGTCCTCCGCGCATTTGGTTAGATTTGATAATATTACCGGAAGCGAAGCAGTTCTGGATTGTAACGTTTATTGTGTTACTGGCATGATGAATATTTGCAATAAAAGCAGAGACATAAGTTTGATCACTTGTCACATTGCCTGTCGCATAACAACGAGTAATATTAACAGTTCCTTTGTTGATGGCACCAATGAAACCGCCATTATACGAACCTTTTTCGTCAGTGAGATTACCACTGGCTGAACACTTGTCAAGAGTAACGCCGTTTTCTGTAATAAGGCCGGCAAAACCACCATAAGTAGAGCCGCCGGTTGCAGTAACACTGCCGGAAGATGAGCATCCGGTCAAACTTCCGCCCCAAATCTGTCCAGCAAAGCCACCGTTATTGGAACCGCTGAAGGAACATGTCGCCGAGGTTGAGCAATTTGTATAGTCACATGTCAAGGTCTGACCAACAAAACCGCCGGAACCAGATTGACCGGACACGCTGCCGCTTGCGGTACAGTTGGAAATAACGGGAGCTCCGGAATCCGCATAACCTGCAAAACCACCGGTGTAGTTGTTTCCGGTAACGGAGCCCTCAACGGTACAGTTGTCAATTTTGGTGCCGGCATTGGTGACCAACCCGGCGAATCCACCGATATACTGTCCCTTCAGGGAAGTCATATCAACAATTGCATCGCAGTATTCGATGGTACCTCTTCCAAAACCGACGAAGCCGCCAAGATTCAATTGCTGTCCCTGCGTATTGGCAGAAGTAATCTTCGCATAGGCCTTGGTGCGGACATCACCATTCTTTGTGATGGTGCCATAGTTCACGCCAACAAAACCGCCTGTATTAAGAACTTTGCTTGCAGCAGGATTGGGAGTGCTGACGGTTACCTTCTTGGAAGATGTACCAACAGTGCAGCCTTCAATTCGGCAACTGAACTGAAACTGGCCCACGAAACCGCCGCAACGGGCATCGTCAGTATAGGTAGTGCTGACGGTTGCTTCTTCAACCTGGCAATTGGTAATAGTGGATGCAACATCTTTAGTGGAACCAACAAAGCCACCGGCATAACGACCGCTGGAAGAAACGGTACCACCAGTATACTTACTACCGCTGATGGTGACAAGAGAATTTGCAAAACCAACAACGCCTCCGACAACACCCTTTCCAGTAACATTGGTGCCGAAAACCGTGCAGTTGGAAACGGTGACGGTCCCTGTGGTCTGACCAATCAGGCCACCGCAGTTTGCCGCGCTGGCAGTAACGGAAGAAGTACCATCACCTTCTTTGGCAAACGTACAATTATTAACCACTACCGCGGCATCGGCACTGCCGATAAGGCCGCCGGTCTGCGCAGCACCACTTACGGTGGTATTCTTCACATCACAGTCAGAGATGGTGACGGTAGTACCGGAACCGTTGTTGATTCTGCCAATCATGGCACCGCTGTTTGCAGCGGTAGCAGCCATGGATCCGCCAATGATATCCACATTGTTAATCGTATGACCAGTGCCCTGGCAATACTCTGCGAAGATTCCACGCTTAGTTCCGACACTGCTGCCGGAGAGGGTCAGGTTCTGAATCGAGCCTTTGAACACATAAAACAGATTTGTGCCAAGTTTACTGACAGTCTTGTTGTTACCGTCAAAGTTGACAACCTGAGTATAGCCGGAGTTCGTATTGACAGGAAGATGAGGCACACCATCCATATCCACGTCGGCAGTCATCTTGAAGTACGTGGTCTGTCCACCGGTAGCGAGTAAATTGACTGCTGCCAACTTATACGGAGTGTCAATCAAGTAAGGGTTGCCATCAGTGCCATTGCCAGCCCAAGTCTGGAGGGCATTGCCCCCACTGGTGGTGCAGTTCATCTTCAAATTGTTAAGGGAGCCGCTGACAAATTTGAGATTGGAGCCGAGTGTCCTGTAGGTTGTGTGCGGCGTTCCAGAAGCAGAAGTAAACTTCACATAAAGAACTGTACTATTTGGGATAGTCGTGTCTCCGGAAGGAAGGGTGGCATAGAGATTCAGGATATCATCGCCGTCCGTGTCGCCCGGAGTGTCAATTCCGATAGCGAGCGTCTTGCCGCCGAAAAAGATATTCTCGGTGGCAGTGAGTTCAACGGAACTGATGGTTGCAGCCACTCCCGCAGGAAGCTTTGCCTGAATGCCAAGCACGCTGGAAACTTCAGTGAATGTGAAGTCATCAAGTGCATCTGCGGCAAGGTCGGAGGCCTGGGCGACGAGGACGATGTGGGAAGCATCGCCGTCAGAGGCCTGCATCTGCATATTTGCAGGATCATCGCTGTTGATCACCCAAACGTCATACGAAGTGGCGGCAACAAGCGTACCTGTGAAAATGCCCTTCTTCTGCCCGACGCATGCGGGATCCAGGTCGAAATCAGAATAGCTGCTGTTGTCGGAATGATCAGCGATGCGGAGCTTGTCTCCGGACTCCCAGGCAAGAGCCAGCATGGGTTTCGAGCCATTCAGCCCAGGGGTGAAAGCCACCTTGGTGAGCGCATCGGAAAGAGTTGCAGAAATAGTGATCTGCTCTCCGGAAGGAGTCCCGGGATTATCCGTGGTGTTGCCACCGGGGACATCGGTAATTACCTTGTTGCAGGAAACTGCAATGGCGAGGACGGCAAGAATGCCGAAAGAAACTGATAAAATCTTTTTCATACTGCATTCCTCCTGTTAAAAATCCTCATCCAAAATATCCACACAGTTCATGTCTTGCAACGTGTTGCTCGTAGCAAAACACCACCATGTGGAAGAAGCGACGGTACGCGCCGACGGAGAGACGTATACCTCCTTGGTAAATGTTTTTGTTTGGATCATAATTGTTTAATATTTAATTTGTTAGTATATTATTCAATATAGGCTGGATGATTCCCTCCATGACGTCGTAGCCGTCGGGGCCGGGGTGGAGGTAGTCGTAGAGACAGTAATTCGGGTGGAGGGCCAGGCCGTCGTCGGCCACGAGGTGCGTCCAGTAGTCGCACCAGATAAAGCCCTTAGAGTCTGAATAGCTCTTCAGCATCTCGTTCACGGCAATGATGTGCGGGCCCTTGTTCTTGGGGCTGAGGGCTGAATAGTTGCTGTTGCAGGGCGTAATGGTGCAGAGCACCACTTTGATGCCGGCGGCATCGGCCTTCTCCGCCATGGCGGCGATGTTGGCCACGATGCCCTCCTTGGACACGCCCTGTGCGAGGTCGTTGGTGCCGGCCATGATCACCACTGCCTGCGGATTGAGCGCCACGACATCCTTGTCGAAGCGGGCAAGCATCTGGGTGGTGTTCTGGCCGCTGATACCCTTGTCGATATATCCGTGGCCGGAAAAGAATTGAGGATGGAACTTCACGGTGATGTTGTTGCCGCTCTGGGTCATGTAGGCGCTGTTGAACGGTATCAGGATAGGATACTTCGACTGGTCGTAGGTGCCGGAATTCCTCGCCCACTGCCAGGTGATGCTGTCGCCCACGAAGATGGCGGGAATGCGGCGGGGCACGTCAAGCAGCAGGGGCTGCTCGCCGCCCAGATCCCAGACGGCGCTGGACCAGCCCTGCGAGACGGCCTGTGAAGACACGGTGCCCTCAACTCCGGCGTAGCCATTGGTGATGACAGCTTCGGCGGGGTTGGAGCCGAAGAAAGGCATGGAGGCGCTCCATGCGATGCAGTTGTCGATCACGCCGGGAGAGCCCTGCAGGGCGCACTGGCCCACGAAGGCGCCGGTGTCGCTGCCGAGGCCGGACAGGGAACCGGCTGCATAGCAGTTGCTTACGTGCGAATCGTAAAGTATGCCGATGAAGCCGCCGACCTGCGACTGGCCGCCGCCCACCGTGGAAGCGGTGGAGAAGCAGTCGGAGATGCTGCCGTGCTGCGAGAAGCCGCTGAAGCCGCCGCAGTGGGCGCCCTTGGCGGTGACGCTGCCGCCGGAAACATAGCTGCGGCTGACATTGTCATACTGCACGCCCACGAACGCGCCGGTGTTGAGGCCGCCGGTGACTGCAGTATTCACGACGCTGCACTGGTCCAGCGTGATATTGTTGGAAGAGTTGTAGGACGAGCCCAGCTGCCCCACGAAACCGCCGATACGCTGGCCGGCGGTGGTGAGGGTTGCGTCCTTCACGCAGCAGCCCTGGAAGGTGACGCCAGAAGTGGCGTAGCCGCAGAAGCCTCCGCTCTGGGTACCCTTGGTCGCGCCGCTGACTGTCAAGAGGCCGTTTTCGTAGCAACAGTCGGTGAAGCTGGCATTTTCCGCGCAGCCCACGAAGCCGCCCACATGCAGGTATCCGGTAACGTTGCCACACGCAGAGCAGCCGGTGAAGGTGGATGCGCCGGCAGCATAACCGGCAAACGCGCCTGTGTATTCCGCCGGGCTGCTGACCGTGGCCTCGGACCGGCATTCCTTGTAGGCGTCAGGCACATTGGCAAAACCCACGAAACCGCCGGTATGGTTACCCTTGCCGTTGACGGTGGTGCCAGCATCCACGGAGCAACCCTGGAAGTTGGCGCCGGCGTAATCGGTGCCGCCCACGAAGCCGCCCATATTCTGGACTGCGGCCGAAGCGGAGGAAACTGTCGTATTCTTCACCTGGCAGCCAATACATGACACTGCCTGATAGGTGTAGCCCACGAAACCGCCGGTGAATAATGCCCCTGCCGAGGTGGAGGTATTCGTGACGATGACTTCGTCAACGGTGCAATCGGTGAAGATCACGGGCACTTCGTACTTGTCCACACCGGAAATATCCGCCTGTGCAGCGAATCCACCCACATAACCGGGTCCTTTCACCATGGTGTTGATCACGGAGCAGCCGGTCACGGTGCCCTTTGTGACCACATGTCCGGCAAAACCGCCGGCGTTCTTGGCGCCGGTCACGGAAGAGCCGGTCACGGTGACGTTGGTGCAGGAAGCCGGACGGGAATAATTGGCTGCAGAGCCGAGGAAGCCCGCCACCACGCCGCACCAGCTGGCGCCGTTGGTGATGGTGGCATTGCTGAAGGTGACGTCGTGGATGTCGCCGAACTGCACGCCGGCGAAGCTGGCGTAGGTGTAGCCCGAGCACTTCAGGTTGGAAATGGTGTGCCCGTCGCCGTCGAAGTCGATGGCTTTCAGCCAGGTGCTGCCCCTGTAGTTGAGCGGCTCCCAGTTGCTGATTGAAGAAGCGTCGATATCTTTGAGCAGACGGAACCAGTATTTGAACTGGGCGTCGTCGGCTGCGGCGTTGTAGAGGGCGCTCATGTTCTGGAGCTGCCTGGCGTTGGCGATCAGCCAGGGATCGGACTCGGTGCCGCTGCCGCCCGCAAACTTGTACGCCTCAATGTTATTGGGGACCTTGAACACGCTCACGCGCCCGGCACGCAGAGTCTTGGGCTCGGCTACGCTGAACGTGATGCCGTAAATGTTGTCTTCAGGATCGGAGACTCTGATCTCCACCTGCGAACCAGCGGCTATCTCCATGTCCTCCCAGGGGGTCATGAGGTAGGCGGTGAGCACCTGGGCGCTCGCGGAAACGTCCACGTTCTGCAGGGCCAGGGCGAGCTTGCGGCCGCCAAGGTCCATGCTCACGCCGGACACGGTGGTCACACCCGCGGGGAGCGTGAGTTCCATCTTGATGGCGCCGGCGCGCTTGATGGAGCCGCCGTGGGCCGCCGCCCACTCCTGCGAAAACGCGATGTCGGTGTAGTTGTCGACACCGGCCAGCAGGGCGGCGTAGCGCAGATGCGCGGTGCTGCCGTTGCCGTCCTGGACCTGATAACCGAAGTCTGAGGCTTCGGCCTCCTTCACGGAGGCGAAAGAGCCGGGATAGATAATATCGAAGGATGTACCGCTCACGGCAGATCCCGTGAAGGATGCCTCATGGTCGGTGAAACCGTCCTTGATGGCGAACTGCTCCGACTGGGAGCCGGAGATCACGCGGAGGGCGTCGCCCGCCTCCCAGGCAAGATGGAGACCGTCGCCGTCGGGCGTGAGGGCCACTTTGGTGGCTTCGTCAGGCACGGTGGCGTGGATGGTCACCTGGGGGACGACGGGCTTCAGGTCCGTATGCTTCCTGCAGGAGGGAGCCATCAGGACCGACACCAGGGCCGCGAATGTGAATATGACTGTCAGCCTTTTCATAACTCAGGCGGTAAGGTCGTCAAAGATTACTTCACCGGACATATCCTCAAGGGAACCGTCTGCGGATGATGCCAACAGGCTTTTAAGGTACAGCTCGCTATCGACGCTGATACTTGGAGACTGGTATTTATTTTTCATGGTACTGGTTATTATCTGGGCACGATTACAAGGTGGGTATCACGGGCGCGCTCGCCTTCATGGTCGTGAGGCAGGCCCTTGCTCTTTACGTTGTCGCATGGATAGTTCACGACGCCGTAGGGACTGACGCACATGGTGGAGGAGCCGCCGCCGTCGAGGTTGAGGGCCCAGCGGGGGTTGAAGTTGTTGGCGAGGAACATGGTGAGCTGCTTGGCGCTCATGCCGATACTGAAACCGGAGGAATCGTAACGGCCGTCCACAACCACGAGCAACAGGTGGCCGCCCTCGGTGAGGGCGATTGCCGTCCTGGGATGGGTAGCCCTCTGGTGGTAGCCTGGCTGCTCTGTGCTAGGACTTGCAGAACTCGGATAAGGATCCACGAAGGTCCTGCCGGGCAGGGCGAAGTCGTTGATCAGCATGGGTGCACTGGTCACGAAGTTGGGCCATTCGCTTGTATGGTAGGTGTAGAATTTGCGCTGCTGGCTGATGGAGAGGCCGTAACCGTCGAAGCTGAACTTCACGGTGCGGTCGCCGTCGAAATAGAAGGCGCCCTCGTTCTTCCAGTTGGCCACGCCGGTATCGGAGATGGTGTTGTTGGGCATCATCGAACGGACCATGCCGTCGTTCTTGTAGGCGATTGAAGAAATCTCATAACCGCAGTTGATGGATGCAACGGCACCGTACTTATGGAAGACCTCGGAATTGGTCATGACCGGCTTTTCATACACGAACTGAAGCTTGTATTTGGTGCTGCTGAGGTCGAAGTCAATGACGAAGATCTGCTGGGTCTTGCCAGTGTAACTTTCTTTGCCGTCGAACGCATAGTACATTATATCGTTCTCTCCGGACACAACCTGCTGGACGGTCCAGCCGTTGCCGGCTGCAGGACGGACTTCCTGGCCTGGCTTGGAATTGGTGCCGGTGGGGGCGTTGGGAGCGCCGCTTTCCTGATAATTATCCACGAAGAGGGCCAGGCCGGTGAGCACGGGCAGGGGGCCGCTGAAATCCCACACCTGGGAGTTCCATCCGAGCGCCTGGGCCACCTGGGAGAGCGTCTTGCCCGAAGCGGCTGCCTTGCCATGGTAGGGGAAGTTGTAGGCCGCGCCATCGACTTCCTGGATCACAAGCGGATTGCTGGGCGTGGCATTCTCCTGGTCGTAGACCGGGAACAGGTCGGAATAGTCCTGAATGTCGATGTCGGCCTTGCGGTAGCAGTCGGTGAGGTAGTTGTGGGTGGCGATGTAGCCTGCTATTGCACCGGTGCTGTAGTGGCTCTTGTCGCCGGAGCTGAAACTCCTTGCCTTGATGAGGTCGTTCCAGGCGATGCACTTTTCGAGCACGTTCTGCGGATCCGTGGTCGAAGGAGATACGCTGGAAGCCTTGTCGAGGTTGCAGTGGCCGACTATGCCTCCCAGGCAGAAACCGGCTTCCACCGTCGCAGTGGAATAACAATTATAAATAGCTGTCTCCACGGAACCGAAACTGCCGCCTATACCGCCGGCACGCTGCCCGGCGCTGACCTTTCCGGAGGTCCAGCAGTTGCGTATGGTGGAAGCGGCGAAATCGTAGCCGTAGATGCCGCCCACGTAGTTCTTGTTGGAGGTGATCTGGCAGTCGGCGGAAGAGGACTCGATATCTATGTTGCCGATACGGCCGAACATGCCTCCCACGCCGTTGTAGTCGGCGTTATGGGTCACAGAGCCCTGGACATGGACATTATAGACCACGGCAGGGTGCCCGTTGTAGCCGCCGAAGCTTCCCAGGATACCGCACGGGTTGGCGACGGAGTTGGTGATCACGGCGTTGGTGAATTTCACGTCGTGCATAGTGCCGTAGAGCACGCGGAAGAAACCTGCTCCGGACGTTTCGGTCCTGTTGCAGGTGAAGTTGTCTATGGTGTAGCCGCCGCCGTCGAAGTCGACTTCGCAGCTGTAGGGATTGTCGAAGTTGAGAGGCACCCATTCGTCAGTGACCATGGACATGTCCACGTCCTCTATCATCCTGAACCATGTCTTCTTACCCTGCTCGAGTACGCCGTCGGCATGCATGTTGAACATGTGCTTCGCGCTGGCGATCAGATAGGGATCGTTCTCGGTGCCGGAGCCGCCGGCGAAGAGGGTCTCCTCGAAGCCCTTGGTGATGCGGAAAACACTCTGTACGCCTGCCTTGATGGCAGACTCCTTGCTGACGCTGAAGTCCCTGCGCCAGGTACCGCCCTGCGCGTCGGTCACGATGACGGAGAGGTTGGAGCCGGAAGGCACCGCTATGTCCTCCAGGGGAGTCACCACATAGGCGGTGAGAACGTGACTGGAAGTAAGAGTCACATTTTTAACTTTCAAGGCGACTTCCCTTTCCAGACCGGTCAGCTGCACCTTCTGGGGCGACGTGAGTCTGTTCGGAAGGGTGAGGATGAACTTCACCACACCGTTTTGCCTGTAGGTGCCGCCGTGGGCAGCCGCCCATGCGGAGCTGAAGGTTATTTCGTCCTTGGTGTCGACATTCTCCAGCACTGCGAGGAAACGCAGGTGGTCGCGGTTGTCGTTGCCGTTCTGGACCTGTCCGGCGAAGTCGAAAGCTTCAGCCTCGGCCACGCTCTCGCAGGTGCCGGGATAGATTATTGTGTACTGGCTTCCGGTCACGTCGGGGCCGCGGAACTTGGCCACATGCTCGTCGAAGCCATCCTGGATTTCGTATTTGCCGGAATCGTTGCCGGAGATGATGCGGAGGCAGTCGTCGTCCTCCCAGGAAAGGTGGAGGCCCTCGCCCGACTCGGCGTTGTCGAAGGCAACCTTGGTGGTCTCGGGCACGCTGGCGCTGATGGTCACCATCTCGCGCTGGATGCCGGGAGCGGGCTTTTCCTTGACGCAGGCGGCGAGCACCGAAACGGCCGCCAGAAGGAGCAAGGTTCTAAACAGTTTGGACATATTCTATTTCTTCTCTATAATATATAAATGGGATGTCACTGAACGTTCACCGCCCTCGTCGGTCGGATTGTTCACGAGGTGGGTGTTGGGATCGCCTTTGCCGGCGATGCACATGGATGTGGAGCCGCCGCCGTCGAGATTGAGGGCGTACTGCGGATTGAAGTTCTTCACCAGGAAGCCGGTGACTTCCTTGGCGGTCATCCCTTCGCTGATACCGGTCCTGCGGCCGTCGATCACAATCATCAGCAGATGGTTGTTCTCGGTGGTGGCTATGGCGGTGCGGGGATGGCGGACGCCCTGATGGCGCCGGGGATCTTCGTAGTTGAGGGAATTGAGGTTGCCGGTGTAGCTCACGAAAGTCTCCCCTACCGGTTCGAAATCGTCGATCAGCATGGGAGCGCTGGTGAGTATGTTGGACCACTTGCTGGAATAATAGAAGGTGCGCTGCTCGGCTATGGTCTTGCCTTTGCCGTCGAAGCGTATGCGGGGATCCGTGCCGTTGCTGAAATAGAGGGCGCCTTCGTTCTTCCAGTTGGGGACGCTGGTGTCGCCAATATTGTTGTTGGGCATGACGGACTTGTAGCTGCCGCCCACCTTTATCACTATGGATGCCACCTCATAGCCGCCGTTCATCGAAACAATGGCATTTTCTTCCGTGAACACCTGTGAAGCGGTGCGGCGGTCGGAATGGTAGACCAGGCCGAGCTTGTACTTCTCGGTGGTCATGTCGATGTCGGCGACGTGGATGCGCTGCTTGGCTCCGGAAACGGATTCCGTGCCGGAGAAAATATAATACGTGATCCCGTCGGCGACGGAGGCTTTCGACCATCCGGCGCCGCTCGGGACTACGTATTTACCGCGATTGGCATCCCATGGGCCGGGATCCTTGGGCTTGTCGGGGTCCGTGCCCTGTTGTTCAGTCTGGCCAGACGGGGTCTCGTTCTGTCCGGACGGGGTGGGCGGGGGCAGGTCGGGACCTGCCGGCTGCTTGCAGGAGAATGCCAGCAAGCAGAGGAGTATCGCCCATGAGTATGTCAATCTTTTCATCGTAATAACTTATTTGAGGACAGGCAGTTCGCCGCTGAAGTCCCAGATTTCCGCACTCCAGCCGAGGGCCTGTGCGACCTGGCTGAGCGTGGCGCCGGAAGCGGCGGCCTTGCCGTGATAAGGATAATTATAGGTGGCACCTTCTACCGGGGTGACCACGAGAGGAGTAGCCTCGGAGGCGTTCTCCTGGTCGTAGAGGCCGAAGAGGTCGGAGTACTCCACGAACACCAGGTCGGCCTTGCGCATGCAGTCCGCGAGGGTGTTCTTCATGGAGGTGTAGCCGGCAATGGCACCGCCGCTGTAGTGGCTCACATCGCCGGGGGTCACGGTGTTGGCCTTGATGGACTCGTTCCATGCTATGCACTTCTCAATCACGTTGCCGGGGGCGGTGGCGTCGGGATTGCCGCTCTTCTGGTCGAGGTTGCAGTGACCTGCGATACCGGCGATGCAGAAGTTGGCTGCGACTGATGCAGTGCAGTAGCAATTGCGTATGGCAGCTCCTTCCTTTATCATACCGCCGGTGATTCCGCCGACACGCTGGTTGCCGGTGACGCTGCCGCCTACCCAGCAGTCCTCAACGGTCACAGCGGATGCGCCGATGTAGCCGCAGAGGCCGCCGACATAGTTCTTGCCGGAGGTGACGGTGACGTCTGCCGAGCTGGCTTTTACGTTGGCGTTCGCAAGCTGGCCGAACATGCCGCCGATTCCGGTCTTGTTGCCGGTGAAGTTGACAGCTCCCTGCACGTGGACGCGGGACACTTCGGCATGCTTGTCGCCAGTGCCGGCGTAGCCGCCGAGGATACCGCAGCCGGTGTTGTTGGTGCAGTTGATCACGGCGCCAACGAACTTGACGTTGCGGCAGGCTCCGTTGAGCACGCCGAAGAAGCTCGGGTAGCTGTTGTAGTCGCAGGTGAAGCCGCTGATGGTGTGGTCGGCTCCGTCGAAGTCGATGGCCCTGTCGTACGGGCTAGCGTAATTGAGGGGCTCCCAGCCGGTGATGCCGGACATGTCGATGTCGGCGCCGAGCTTATAGTAGCGTATGTCTCCCGCCACGAGGTCTTCCTTGATGTAGTTCATCTGCTCGGGCTTGGTGATCACCCACGGGCTGGCCGCGGTGCCTGCGCCGCCGCTGTAACGGCCGGTGTTGTACCACATGGCTGCAGGCAGCTCAAGGACGTTGACGCAACCGGACTTGATCACTTTCCCGGCCGGGACGGTGAGGTCGCAGAGCCAGGTGAAGTCGCCGGCGGCGACGTTGAACTGGAGGGTGGTGCCGGCAGGAATGTCGGTGTCGTGCCAGGACGTGGTGAGCCATGCCACTACGGTCTTGCTCTCGGGCAGGGCGGACTCGGTGAAGGTGACGGAGAGGGCGTCGGTCATGGTGTCGGCGTTGTCGGCGTGGAACACGGGAGCCGAAGCCTTGACGGCAAGCTTGCTGGCGATGGTGGTCTCGGCAGGAAGCGTGGCGATAATCTTGAGCACGCCGCCCTGCTTGAACGAAGCGCCGTTCGAAGCGGCCCATGAAGGGCTGAACTCAAAGCTGCTGAAGGACTTGAGGCCCTGGAGCACTGCAAAGTACTGCAGATGGGCTTTCGAATTGACGTTTTCCTGGGCCTGGGCATCGAACGAAAGGGCGTCGAGGGCCGACACGGACGCCATGGCAGGATAGATTATGTCAAAGCTCTCGCCGGAGACGGGGGCACCGGAGAAGGTGGCCTTCTTGGGAGTGAAGCCGGCATCTATGGCGAGCTTGGAAGAGGTCTTGCCGACCAGGGTGATGGCGTCACCTTCCTCCCAGGACCAGGAAATGCCGCCCTCCTTGTCGCCGGCGGCCACTTTGGTGACCTCGGGAAGGGAGGCGCTGACGGTGATGGTCTGCCCGGGGGCGGGAAGGTCGCGGGTTTCCTTGTTGCAGGCGCAAGCCATGGACAGTATCAGTCCAAGTGCAAGAATTGAATATACATTTGTTTTCATACCGGCTTGTGCTTAGTTGAGTTTGTTGTCGTCGTAGTCTCCTATCTGGCCTTCACCGTGGACATCCTCTACCGGAGTGTATGAAGCATCGGGCCTGATGACGGGCTGTTCGCCGCTGAAATCCCAGATTTCCGGGCTCCAGCCGATTTCCTGCGCAAGCTGCGAAAGGGTCTTGCCTGCAGGGGCGGCCTTGCCGTGGTAGGGGAAGTTGTAGCTGCTGCCCTCGACCTTCTTGATCATGACGGGCGAGGAGGGAGAGCTGTTCTCCTGGTCGTAGAGAGTGAATGCATCCGAATAGTCGCGGAATTCCAGGTCGGCGCGGCGGAAGCAGTTGGCGTAGGTGTTGTGGGTGGAGCCGTAGGCCACGATGGCGCCGGACGAATAGTAGTCGTTGCCGGTGAGGTCCACATTGCCTTCACCCAGGTAGGTGCGGGTCTTTATTTCCTTCTGCCATGCGATGCATCCGCTGATGATGTCGCCGGGCATGCGGGTGTCGTTGTCGCCCGCCTTGTCCTGGTTGCAGTGGCCCACGATGCCGCCGACGGAACGGAGGCAGCCGTATTCGATGGTGCCGTCATCCTTTGTGATGAACATATCGGCCACGCAGTAGCAGTTCTCGATGGAGTCGTTGTCGCCGTTGACGCCGCCGGTGATGCCGCCGACGCGCTGGTCGCCCCTGATGGAGCCGCCGACCCAGCAGTCCTTGATGTGGTTGCCTTCGCCGGAGCTGGTGTTCTTGGTGTAGCCGCAAAGGCCGCCGACGTAGTTCTTGCCGGAATAGACGTTGCATTCTGCGGAACTGGCGCAGATGTTGGCGTTCGCCACCGTGCCGAACATGCCGCCGACGCCGGTCTTGTTGCCGGTCAGGGTCACGTTGCCGTGGACATGGACGCGCATCACTTCAGCATGGATTGCGCCGGTGCCTGCATAGCCGCCGAGGATGCCGCAGCCGGAATCGGCGCTGCAGTCGATGGAAGCGTCGCGGAAGGTGACGTCGTGGCAGTAGCCGTTGAGCACGCCGAAGAAGCTCGGGTAGCTGGTGTACTCGCAGTGGAAGTTGGAAATGGTGTGGCCTGCGCCGTCGAAGTCGATCTCCTTGTCGTACGGGCTGCCGGCGTTGAGCGGTATCCAGTTGATACCGGTCATGTCGATGTCGGCGGTCATGCGGAAGTAGACCTTCTCTTCAGCACTGAGCCTTTCGCTCATCTTCAGCATGTCTTCCGGAGTGGCCAGGATGTAGGGATACTCAGCCGAGCCGTCGCCTCCCTCGGGGCCGGTGTTGACCTGGATGACGCGGAGATAGGCCACGGGTTCGGCCGAAAGGGCCCAGTTGTCCGTGCCGGTGACCTTGTCCAGGGTGATGGGAAGCAGGTATGTCTTGTTGTCTTCGAGCCCGATTGCGGAAATGCGCAGCTTGGCTGTGGTGGACAATTTGTTGTAGCGGGGAAGCATGACCTCGCCCTTGGTGAACAGGAACGCCGAAGACGGCAGGATTTCGTAGTCCGTGCCATTCTTGCTGTTGTAGGATGCCACGGCATCGGGATCCACCTTGAACGTCATGGTCATGTACATATCGGACACTTCTTCGGCGCACACGTTCACGTCGAAAGACTTTGACTTGCCGGCGAGCAGTTCGACGACCTCGGAAGAGGCGGGAATGCTGGTGTAGAATACGCCCTTCATCTTGGAGACGGGAGCATCAGGAGTCTTCATGCAGGAGAAGACGGACACCGCAAGCGCGATCAGAATGATGTATGATAATATTTTCTTCATGGTGCCGGGTGTTTAGAATGTTAAACCGTCATCCCAGCCGGGGTTCTGGGTAAGAGTGCCGCCGGTGAGGTTGCGGTCGTCGGTAGGAATCGGATAAAGGTAATCCCTGTTTTCGTTCCAGGTGCGGGAGATGTCGCTGTGGAGGAGGATCAGGCCGGACGTGCCATTGGAAAGGACAACTTCGGTGCCGAGCTTCTTGGCCACAGGAGCTTTGGTGGAAGACGCGCTTGAGAACACCTCGAAATCGAGGTTGCCGTCGCCGTCGAGGTCATATCCGCCTTCGCCGGGAATGTACATGCCGTAGAAAGGAGCCTCGAAGACCTTGCCTTCCTTCCAGCGCATGAGGTCGTAGTAGCGGTGGCCTTCCTGGCAGAGCTCTATGGCGCGCTCTCGGCGTATCTCGAGTATGACGCCCTTGTTGGGGTCGGACTGGAGGACGGAGCAGGTGTAGCCGCCGTAGGCGGGGTCGGTCAGGAATGCGTCGGGGTTGCCGTTGGCGGCAGCCAGGTCGAGATGAGGCATGCCGGCGCGGTCGCGGAGCTTATTGATGGTGGCGTCGAGGTCGGTCTGGGTGAGCTTGCCTGCTTCGGCAAGGGCTTCAGCGAGGTTGAGGTAGATCTCGCCCGCGCGGAATATAATGAGGTCGACGTCGCAGTTGTTGTACTGGTCCTGGTCGAGGGTGGTCACGTACTTGTCGGGGTGGTAGCCCGTGAAGGAGACCTTGAGGTCGGGGGCGGTGAGAGTGGTCTCTCCCATGCGCTTGTAGCCGGGGGTGCGGATGGACATGGCCAGACGGGGGTCACGGTCCTTGGTCTCCTCGGCGAAGGTCATCTTATCCCAGCCGGCCTTGTCGGTGAAGCGGGAGCCGTCCTTGCAGAGGTAGCTGGCCACGAGTTTCTTGGTCATGGCGGGGCATCCCATGGAACCGGCGGTCATGGTGTTGCCGGCGCTGTGGACGACGCTGTAGGCCCTGTTGTAGTTGCGGGCAAGAATCACCTCGTCGATGAGAGTGCTGGCGTCATTGGAATGGAAGAGCTCGAAGTAGCCGTCCTTGCCGTTGCCCAGGTGCAGGCTGTAGCCGCTGGTCTGGAGGAATTCCCCGGACACCTTGGCGCACTCGTCGAGATACCAGGTGTATGGCTTGGCATCGGCCGGAAGGGTGGAGAGTGCAGGGTCGCCCGCGTGGTACTTGCGGAAGGTGCCTTCGAACAGGAGCATGCAGGACTTGAGGGCCATGGCGGTCCACTTGGTCACTTCATAGGCGCTCTTGGCGGTGGGGAGGTTATCGATTGCGAAATCCAGGTCCTCGATCATCTTGTCCACTATCAGCTCGCGGCTGTCGCGGGGACGGTTGAGCTGTTCGGTCTCGGTGGAGCCGATGGTCTTGTCGTACCAGGGCACGTCGCCGAAGCGCTTGACCTTGTTGAAATAGAAATATGCACGGAAGAAGCGGGCCAGGGCCTCATAGTGGACGCGGGCTTCTTCATCCTTGCAGTTGGGGATGTATTCCAGAAGGGTGTTGATGTTGCGGAGGGCGCCCCAGCTCCAGCCGCTGCCGGATGCGGGGATGGTGCGTTTGCCCATGCCCTCGGTGGACATGTTGTTCTGGGTGTAGTGGTCGTCGTTGGCGATATAGAGTTCGGAACTGGGGAACGCTTCATAGAACACGATGGAGAAAGCCTTGAGCTCACTCTCGCTCTTGAAGAAGGTGTCCGAAGTAAGCCTGTCCTTGGGGACGGCGTCCAGAAGGTCGTCACAGCCGGTAAAAGCGAACCCGGCAAGCACTAACAGAATAGGGAATAATATCTTTTTCATTGCAGGATTCATTTAGAGGGTGATGTCGAGACCAAAGATAAAGCTCTTCTGCCAGGGATAGAGGCGGAGGTTGCCGCCGGTCATTGCCATTTCCGGATCCACGAAGTCGCCGTGGAGGCCGGGAGCAAAGTAGAAGAGGTTCTCACCGGTGAAGTAGAAGCGAAGCTTCGCAATGGACACTTTCTTGGTGAGCTTTTCGGGAAGGGTGTAGCCGAATACGAGGTTCTTGAGCCTCAGGTAGCCTATATTCTGGAGGTAACGGTCGTTGGCCACACCAAGGGGACGGTTGGCGTTCATTGCCACGTAACCTCTCGGACGGGGATAGTATGCGTCGGGGTTCTCCTCACTCCAGCAGTCGTTCAGGAAATTCCTCGGAATGAAAGTCTGATAAGGACGTGCATAGAGGAACCAGAACGAACGGGCGTCGGCTGCCGGATACCAGTCCATGTGGCCGATACCCTGGAAGAATACGGAAAAGTCGAAGCCGCTCCAGGAGGCGTTGAGGTTGACACCGTAGTTGTAGCGGGGCTGGCTGTTGCCGATGACCTGCCAGTCGCCGCTGTCGCCCACCTTCTCGGCGCCCTTGTTGATGGCGCCGTCGCCGTCGAGGTCGGCGAACTTCATGTCGCCGGCGAAGAGGCCCTGCGGGAAGATCTGGGCGTCGTTGACCTTGGACTGGTCCACGGTGTAGCTCTTGGCTTCTTCATCCGTGGCAAAGAGGCCGTCGACGTGGTAGCCCCAGATGTCGCCGTATTTCTGGCCCACCCAGTAGGTCTTGGCGAAGAGCTTGTCGGGGTTGTTGAAGCGGGTGATGTGGGACACATAGTCGCTGAACACCACGCTTGCGCCGTAGTTGAAGGGTTTGGCGCCTAGCTTGAAGGAGTCCCTCCAGCCAAGGGTGAACTCGTAACCCATGGTGCGGAGGTCGGCCACATTCTCCTTCGGGGAGGATGCGCCGTAGACGGCAGGCAGGGCCTCGCCGGCGGTGAGCATGTCCTTAGTGTCGCGGATGTAACCTTCGGCGCTGAACTCAAGACGGTTGCCGAGGAAGGCCATGTCGAGACCGAGGTTGCTCTGGATGGAGCGCTCCCAGGTGAGGCCGGAGGAAACCGGCGCGGACAGGGAGGCCTGGGGCAGGTTGGCTCCGCCGAGGAGGTATGAGGACTTGCCGTCGGTGGAGACGGTGCGGATGGCGGGATAGTAAGAGCTCATCTGCTGGTTGCCGAGCTGGCCGTAGGAGAAGCGGATCTTGGCGTTGTCCCACCAGGTCTTGAGGGGCTCGAAGAACGGCTCCTCGGAGATTCTCCAACCGAGGGAGACGGATGGTGAAAAGACCCAGCGGCTGCCGCGCAGGAAGCGGGAAGAGCCGTCGTAACGGGCGTTGAGTTCCAGGAGGTATCGGCCCATGTAGTCGTAGTTGATACGGGTGAAGTAGCCGGCTGTCTTGAGCTCGTTCTGGCCACCGGAAGTCTCCATGCGCTTCTTGCCGTCGGGATCTGCCGGGTCGGCGCCCACGAGATCCTGGTCGTTGAGCTCGGTGGAGTAGAGGTTGTAGCCCACGAGGCCGAGGTCCTTGATCCAGCGGGTTTCGTAGTTGACACCGGCCATGACCTTGAAGTTATGGGCGGCGGCAATGCTGGCCTGGTAGGTGGCGTAGAGGTTGTAGGCCTGGTAGATGTTGGTGTTGGCGCTTTCAGTGAGCTTGTCGATGAACACGCCGTCGGTCTTTTCCACGTACTCCAGGGGATACTGGGAGTACTCGCCTGCGACGGCACGGTTCAGGTAGCGGTTGTACTTGAGCGTGTAGGTGTAGTCGCCCTTGATGGAGAGGCCCTTCACGGGAGTGAGGGTGAAGTCCACGGTCTCGCTGATGTTGTCGACGTTGTCTTTGTTGTAGAAGTCGGCGTCGAGAATCATGAGGAGGCCGTCCATGAGCTGGTAGCCGTTGTATTTGGTGGCCCATACGTTGCTGCCGTCAGGGTTGGTGGCGGGATAGCTGGCGAGGGCGTGGACGGTACTCTTGGCGAAGTTGTTGTTGATACCGCTCTGGCCGGGATAGAAGTAGGCGCTGTTGAAGTAGCTGGTGTTGGAGCCTATGCGCAGCCAGTCGGTCACGTCGAAGGATATTTTGGCGCGTAGGTTGACCCTCTTGTAGTTGTCGGGGTTCTCCCTGAACATACCCTGCTCGTAGGTGTAGCCGCCGGACACCATGTAATTGACGGCGTTGGTGCCGCCGCTCATGGTGACGGAGTGGCTGGTGGTGGGCTTGATGTCGTTGTAGAGGACGTGGTACCAGTCGGTGTTGGCGTAGTAGTTATACACGTCCCTGCCGTTTTCCTGGGAGATGACGACCCAGGGGCGCTCGGGATTCTCCGTCACGTCGCCGCGGCGGGCCCAGAGCTGCTCCATGTCGTAGTCGGAGTAGTTGGCGTATTTGGTGCCGGGGCTGTATGTGGCCCAGAAAAGGTTGTTGAGATAGACGGAATCGTAGCCGCGGGTCTCGTAGTCAGTCGATGTGGTGGGGGCGGTGACACCGTAGCGGCCGCTGTAGGTCACTTTGGCACGGCCGTCCTTTTCCTTGCTGCCGCTCTTGGTGGTCACGAGCACGACGCCGGCGGAACCCTTGGCTCCATAGATTGCAGCCGCGGCGGCATCCTTGATGACGGAGATGTTGTCCACGTCCACCGGGTTGATGTACTGGATGTCGCCTTCCACGCCGTCAATGAGGACCAGCGGAGAGCCGCCGTTGATGGAGTTCCAGCCGCGGATGTTCAGCGTGGCGGCCTGGCCGGGACGGCCGGAGCCGGAGGTGACGTTGAGGCCGGGGACGGAACCCTGCAGCATGTGGCCCACATCGAGTGCGGAACGGTCCTGGAGGGACTCGGATTTAATCACGGAGACGGCACCGGTGAGGTTGGTCTTCTTCTGGGTGCCATAGCCGATTGCCACGGCATCCTCAAGCATGAAGCTGTCTTCCTCGAGGGTGATGGCGAGATTGCTCCTGCCGGCGACGGGGACCCGGAGGGTCTTGTAGCCGAGGGCTGAAATCTCCAGCACCGCGTCGGAAGGGACGGAAATGGAGAATGCTCCATCGAGGTCTGTCACTGCATTGGCTCCGCCGGACTGCACCACGGCTCCGATCACGGGACCGGTGGAGTCCACGACGGTGCCGGTGACTGTTTGCTTCTGGGCAAACACGGTCGCCGTCAGGCAGATCAGCGTGACAAATAAGGTTAATAGTTTTTTCTTCAGCATATTTGGAAAATTAGATAGTTATCCATAATCGTACAAAAATAGCAATTTTTCGAGAATTTTTGCATATTTTTGGGGTTATGAAACGATTTATTATAGTTGTAGCAGCACTTTTGGCCTGCATCCTCTGCCTGGCGCAGCAACCAAGGAAGGCCAGGATTCAGTACGGCCCATGGATACAGAATGTGTCCGAAACCGGGTTTACGGTGATATTTAAGACTTTGGAGCCGACGCTCGCCTACGTGGAGGTGGCCCCTGAAGACGGGTCGTCCATGTACAACTCCGACCTTCCCCGTTTCTACCAGACCGTGGCGGGCCGGCGCGTCCACGGCACCATCCACCGCATCAGGGTCAGCGGGCTGCAGCCCGGCACGCCCTACCGCTACCGCATAGTCGGCAAGGTGGCGCTGGACGACAGCTACGCCTACGGCATTGTCTGGGGCCCGGAGCTCAAGATCACCGGCGAGATTAGCGGCATCAAGACCCTGGACGTCAACGCTAAGGAGTGCCGCTTCAGCGTGGTCAACGATATCCACTGCAAGGAAGGCCGGTACAAGGCGCTGACCAAGGGCCTGAAGCCTTCAGACCTGGATTTCTTCGTGATGAACGGCGACATGGCATCCTACGTGAACAGCCTGGACACCATGATAAAATACACTTTCGGCCCGGCGCCCGAGCTGCTGCGCTCGGTGCCTTCGATCTATGTCCGGGGCAACCACGAGAGCCGCGGGCGGGAATTCCACCTCGTGCCCGGCATCTTCGACTCCCCGGGCGGCGAGTTCTACTTTATGTTCCGGCAGGGCCCCTGCGCCATCCTGGTGCTTGACGGCGGCGAAGACAAGACCGACTCCAGCGGCGAATACTTCGGCACCGCCGACTTCGATTCCTACCGCGCTGTCGAGCTGGAGTGGCTGAAGAAGGCCGTCGAAGACCCCCTGTTCAAGTCCGCCCCATGGCGAATCGCGCTGATCCACATCCCCACCATCTCACACATCGAGCCCTGGTACGCCCAGCAGTGGCTGTGCGACAACATGCTCCCCGTACTTAACGAGGCCGGCGTGGACCTTATGCTCAGCGGCCACCACCACAAGTACATCTACACCGCCCCCGGCGCCGAGGGCAACCGCAACGCCTTCCCCATCCTCGTCAACAGCAACACCGACCGCCTCGACTGCACCGTCTCTGAGAAGCAGATCTCCATCCGCATCTTCGACGAATCCGGCAAGGAAGTCCACTCCCACACCTTCAAGAAATAGCAGCCAGCGTGAGCGGTAACGCGCTAATCTGTAACATATTAATAAAAACCGATTGCCCCCAAAGCGCAATCGAGAATATGCATAATGCTGATAATGAGCGAATTGCCGCTCACGGCTCCTTGGCCGGGACTTAAAGAATTGTTTGGGAACAAAGATGGCGCTTTTGTTCCGAAAATGGCAATAATCATCATTCCGGGAACAAATCAGGTCGGTTTGTTCCCGGAATGGCGGTTGTAGCGCCCCGGGCTAGTCGATCGTGATGTCGAACTGGGTGCCGGTGGGGGTGAAGAGGATCTCGGGGAAGGCTTTGATGGTGCCGGCGGAGAAGGTCTTGGGGGAGGTGGTCTCACGGGTGAGGAAGTGGCCCTGGACGTCAAGGACCTTGACGGTGATGCCGTAGGTGCCGGCAGGCACGGGAATCACGAGGTCAAGGGGATCTGTAACCGAGAGGGGCCAGTCGCCTTCAATGCAGACGCGCTTGTCTTCCCCCGCGGAAGACGTGGCAGCGAGGGTGGCGGCGGCGAAGTCAATGTCGAAGACGCCGCTGAGCTGCGTGTCGGCGGAGGTGATCTCAATGCGCCGGATGTTGTGGGCGTGATTCCCGTCGGATTTGACCTTCACCCGCACCGCCGAAGTGAGCGCGGCAAGCGTGAGCTGCCCGGACGCGCTGGCTCCGCAGAGCGGGATGATGGCGTCAGACGCTTTCAGCGGCAGGAGCACCTGTGTGGCACTCTTCCAGATGTCGGAAGGATACACGGCCGAGTAGGGCGCCGACAAGACGTCCTGGAAGGCGAAGGTGGCGCCGGTGGCGGCTGCGGGCACGCCGGAAAGCGCGTCGGAGACGGCGCCGTTCACGGCCACCCTGTCGCCGTCGGCCCAGTAGAGCTGGTGGCCGGAGCCGGTGTCTTCACCCAGAACGGTCTTGCTCACGGGGACCGAAATGGTCAGGGAAGTACCGGCCCGGGCCGGCACCTCCTGAACCATCTCCCTGCTGCAGGAGCATAGCGATGTCGCCGCAGCGATCAGTAAAACAACGGTCTTTCTCATGCTACCAGACTTCATCTTCTTCATAAATCACAGGAAGCGTTGTGGACTGGCAGAGCACTTCCCAAAGGAAGGGATTCTTCGCTTCGAGATTCTTCGCTTCGCTCAGAATGACAGGGGGGTCGCTCAGAATGACAGAGGCTGGAGCCTTATATTTTTTCATATCTTACCAGTTTATCATATCTTACCAGGAAATAGATTGCCTGTATTCGTTGCCGAAACGGTCGGTGATGGTCACGGTGCCGCTGCCGGATGAAGGCGCGGCGACACGGAACAGGGTACAGGGATAGCCCGTCGTCTTCGCAGTGTAGGAGCTGTCGCCCTTCATGGAACCGTTGTTGGCCTTGTAGAAGGTCCTGAACTCGGTGTCGGCCAGGTCGTGGCGCTCTTCGTCCTCAACGAGCTCCATCTGGGAGGTGGAGCCGCCCTTGAGCATGAACTGCGGAGTGTCCCATTTCTCGTCATACAGGAACACGTTGGCATACAGATACCCGTCGCCATAAGCTCCCGGAGGATAGAGGTGCATCTGGTAGCTTTCGCCAAGCTCGCCTCCGGAATTCAGCTGCGCCACGCCTCCGCTGTAGGTCCAGTCGCGCCACAGATAGTCGGGCTGTTTCCTGCCCTGGAAGGCGCCGGACTGGTATTTCACGGGGTGGAAGCGCCACGAAGACAGGACGCCGCCACGCACCTCGACTATGGTGTAGCCGCGCGGCGTGCCGGCGGAAAGGTACTCGTTGGTCCAGAGCTCGCCGGTCGAGCGCGAAAGGGTGTGCACCTCGACGTTCTTGTAGCGGTGCGACGAAGGATAGACGTAGTTGAACGTGGCGTGCGTGTGCCCGGCCCAGGCATGGACGGCGCGGAACGAACGCAGCAGCGTGCCGTAGTCCTCGCCGTGGGCGGCAGAATTGGAGCGCTCGCTGCTGTTGGAGAGCCGGAACATGGGCGAATGCGCACACACCATGATGGTGCTGCTCTTCGACACCTGCGCCAGGTCGGCCCGCAGCCAGTCCCAGATCTCGTCGGTGAGACCCTGGTCGTAGCCGGTCAGCTGACTGCCCGAACGCTTCATGATCAGGTTGTCCAGAATCACGAAATGCAGCTTGCCGATGTTGAACGAATAGTTGCGCGGGCCGAACCAGGACTCGAAAGGTTCCGCCCCGGCGTCGTCGGAAGAAGCGGACGTGTCGTAGTCGTGGTTGCCTATCACGTTGAAGGTCGGATAACCCAGCGTGGCAAGCCCGGAAGCATATTCGGAGAACAGCGACGGGTCGTTGTGGACCAGGTCGCCCAGGCAGACGCCGTAGACCTGCCTGCCGGACACGGTGCCGGCCGTCTCCCGCAGGTCGCGGTAGAGGTCGTCGCAGCAGTCCAGCGACATGAACGCAATGTTGTCGTAGTAGGCTTCGTGCCGGCGGGGCTGCGGGTCGGCGGTGAATATGACCGTGGCGTCGTCCGGATTGGCCACCGGATTGAGCACGAAATCGCCGCACTGCAGCACTCCCCCGACCGCGCTGAGCGACGACACGGGCTTGAAGAACTGCGGGATACCGTTTTCGACGGGCGGCAGGTAGCCTGACGGGGTGCTCAGATAGATGAAACGCGTGCCAGTGAGCTCGCTTTCAAGATAGAAGCGGCCGTCCATCAGCGTACGGGTGCAGATTAACCCGTCGGACACGACCACGCCCTCGAGCGGCTCTCCCCCGTTATCGACCACACGCCCGGTCACGGTGCAACCGTCAAACGGCAGCGAGCCGGTCTCCAGCTCCCCGAGCGAAAGCTCAAGGGAATTGGGCGAAGGCGAGAATGCGAACGCGGACGGCAGCACAAGATGCCCGGCCGTGAGCGTGACGGCGGACGAACGCTTCATGGTCATGGTGTTGCCAAGGTCGTCGGAAAGGCTCACGGTGAAGCCCTTGTTGTAGATACCGGCAGGCACGGCAAGATAGACCACGAGGGGCGAAGACACGGAAAGGGGCTCCGAAAGCGAAAGGCTGGTGGAAAGGTCGGCCTGCGCGGAGGAACTGCCGCTGAGCGCGCCGCTGGCGTAGTCGATGGTGAAATCCCCGCTCACCTGCTCGCCGGAGCCGCCACGGAAGGTGACGGAAGTCAGGCGGCCGGTCGAAGCGGAACCGTCCTTGAGCACCGACAGGCCGATGATGGCGCAAAGGTGTCTCATACCGGCGGAAGCGCCGGCGGAGAACACCCGGCAGGCGCAGGGCGTCACCACTGCACTCCCGGAGCAGCTCTGCGTGGCAGGCAGCGTCACGGTCGTAGCATCCTTGTAATATGAAGCCGGATACAGCAGGTCGAAGGGTGCGGAGAACACACCGCTGAAGCTGAAGGCTGCGGTGTTCTGCCCGGCGCCCACGCCGGAAAGGGCCGCAGAAGCGGTGCCGTTGAGGCTCACCTGGTCGCCGTCGGCCCAATAGACCTTGCGGCGGCCGTCGGCAGACTCCCCTATGGTGGTCTTCACCTCCGCGGGCAGGCCCACGGAAATGACGGTCTCCCCTGCGGGAGCCGCTTCAGGCTCAATCCGCCCGCACCCCGCCGGCCACAGCAGGACCGGCAGGAGCAGGAAGGATATAACGTAGCTTTTCATTATGCGTCCGGAGCATTGCCGCCACCGTCGGTGAAGTTGGTGTCGGAGCAGATAGCCAATGCCGATTTGTAGTGGCAGCCGGAAATGGTGGAACCTGCCTCGGACTTGCCGGCGATGCCGCCAAACACGCAGTCTATGCCGCTTGCCGGGGTGACCGTGGTCAGGGAACTGCTGCAGCCGGAAACAGTCGAGCCGGCATCGAGCACGCCCACTATACCGCCAGCCGTCTTGATCTGGGAAGACGCCATTGCGGAACCGGTGTATGAGCAATCTGAAATGGAACCGTTGACCAGCCAGCCGGCAATACCGCCGATGTGGTAGAATGACGAGCCGGACTGGTTGTAGTCGCCGGAAGCGGTGCAGCCGCTTATGCCTGTGTATCTGGCATAACCTACTATGCCGCCGCCGTAGCCACGCCTCGGGCCGTTGCTTATGGTGGAGCCGCTGTCGTAGGGAACTGCCTGGTTGGTGCAGGAAGAAATCTGGATCGCAGCCGCCTGCTCGCCGGCGCAGTAGCCCACGATACCGCCTTCATAGCAGGAAGTCTCCTCGTCTTCTGCGTTGTTGAACTGGTCGTTGCGCACCGGTCCGGAGTTGGAGGCATTGGCCACCACTGATCCGCCCTGCAGATAACCTATGATACCGCCGACTGTCATGGAGCAGCCGAAGTGCTTGGTCTTGTTGCCACCGTAGATGACGCCTGTGTTGGAGCAGTAGTACGACTGCACAGGAGTCGCCACGTATCCAGCGATGCCGCCGACAATATTCTTGGTGTGGGCTGCGTCTTTGGACACGCTGAAGCTCACATTGCCCGTGTTGGTGTTGTTGGACAGCTCAGTCGCGCCCTCGGAGAGATAGCCCACGACGCCGCCGACCCAGAGGTTGCTCAATGCCCCGCCGGACTTGGCGGCTGTGTAGGTCACATTGCCGTGGTTGGTCACTCCGCACACGGACACGGAAGCATGTCCGACCACCCCGCCCAGGCTGTAGCCCATAGCGGAAATGTTGGTGGTGGTAGAGTTGGTGAAAGTGAGGTCGCCGTTGTTCTGGATATTGGAGGCGTTGTCTATTACGGCATCATTGGCAGCCAGACCGATGACGCCGCCGATAGCGGTGTCGGTGTTGGCGTTGTTTTCGATACGGGTCACAAGAATCTCGCCGTCATTAATCACGGAAGCGGCCGATGCCGTCGAACCGGTGTGCTCGCCTATCACGCCGCCGAGGCGGAGCAGACGCACGCCGTAGGGACCGATGGAGGTCGTGGAAACAGTGAGTTTGCCGTTGTTGTCGCATACGCTCACAGAGCCCTTGTTGTAACCGACCACGCCGCCGACTTTCTGGTGCCTGGGCGTACACTGCATGTTGACGGAAGCCTTGTTGGAGCACTGGGACACCGTGCCCTCGTCGGTATTCCATCCGACCACGCCGCCGACATACATGTAGCGGCTGTTGTCGTCCGATGCGGTATCGTTCGTGCCGGTGGTGAGGACGAAATTGGCAATCTCGGCTTCATTTCCGCAATTGATGACGCTGCCCCTGTTGGTGCCCACGATGCCGCCTTCGGTCATGTGGTATGACTGTTTGGTGCGGTTCCTTATGGCACCGGCGAAAGTATCATCACCTATGGTGTATGTGAGTACGGGGTTGGACAAAGAGTTGCAGCCGTCCACCGTGCCGGCGTTGTTGCCGACCACGCCGCCTATGTGCAGGGTGGGACTGGACCTGTCGGTGCTGATTGCGCGTCCGCTGAAGTCGATGGTGCCGCCGAAGGAGCAGTCCTGCACAATGCCGGCAGCATTGGAAATGCCGCCCGCGATGCCTCCGAGGGTGAAGCCCTTTTCGTTAATGGCAAAGCCCTCGCCTATCGTGATCGCTCCAGCATAGCAGCAGTTGGTCACCTTGCCCACCACCACGCGTCCGGCTATGCCGCCGAGATAGGTGACATAGTCCACGCTCGCGTCGGCCATGGCCACGCCGGCGAACACGCTGACGTTGTCTATGACGCCACGGTTATACCCGACAATGGCGCCAAGGTAGTTGTCGGCGGCGTTGGTGTGCGTGAAGGTGAAGGAGCAGCTGGAATCGACGGTCAGGTTCTTGACCGATCCGGACGATCCGGTGTAGGCGAACAAGGGAGCCGAACCGTTGTAGCCGGAAATAGTGTGGTTGCCGCCTTCGAAAGAGCCGTTGAAGTAATTGTCGCCTTCGGCGGTCTTGCAGCCGATACCTCCGGTGGCGCTGAAGGCGCTGGAGGTGTTGGAGTCGAACTGCAGATTACTCACCACGTTGACTTTCAGCACGTTGCCGAAGTACTTCCCGTCGTTGAAATCCTGTGCGAAGGCCACCAGGTCGTTGGCGCTGGCGATGTCGATGCTGAGTTCGGTGCCGGTGGGCTCGAAAGCGAGCGCGGGCAGCGCATAGATGTGCCCGGCCTGCAGATCCACGGCGCCGCCGTTGGACTTCTTCATGTAGTGGCCGTTGGCATCGGTGATGGTGAGGGTGAAGCCTGCGGCATAGCTGCCGGCGGGCACCACTATGTACACCTCGACGGGGTTGTCGGTGGAAAGGGTCTTGCCAAGCTCGATGGTGACGGCATTGTCGCCAGCGCCGGCCGACTTGCCGGTGATGGAGGCGTTCTGGTAGTCGACGGTGAATTCACCGCTGATCTGCTCACCGGAATTGCCCTTGAAGACAATGCTTTCGATCTTGTCTTTATCGACGCTCTCGGCAGAGGAAAGCACCAGGGAGGCCTTGACTATGGCGCAGACGTGGCTGAGCGAAGGGCTGGAGCCGGTGGACGCATAGCCTATCATAGGCAGGGCGCCGTTGGCGAAAGTGCCGCTGACGAACTGCTGGGTGGCGGGAAGGGTGACGGTGTTCTCGTCCCTCCAGATGGAGGCGGGATACGCAATCTTGTAGGGAGCGGTCAGGGATCCGGTGAAACTGAACAGGGCGCTGGTGCTCTTTGCGGGCACTCCGCTCAGGGCGTCGGAAGTGACGCCGTTGACTGCGATGCAGTCGCCGTCGGACCAGTAAACCTTGCGGTTGGTGCCGTCCTTGTCGCCGAGAGTGGTCTTCGTGGCGGGAAGGCCTATCTCCAACACGGTCTTCACTCCTTCGGGAGCGACTTCAGGGCTGGTCATTTCCCTGGTACAGCCTGCCAGCAGCGCCGCTGCCGCAAGCAGATAGATAACACGTGTTTTCATTGCCACTCCAGGTTTTCTTCAATGAGGTCGGGGGTGTCGATAGAAGTCAAAGAAGATTCCAGCAAATCCCCCGACAGGATTGCGGATTCTTCAGCGGCCGGAGCCTTGTAGAGTCTTTTGTGCATAGGCGTGAAGCTTTATTTTACCATTTTACTGTAGTCGAATAGGTGTGGCCGAAAAGGTCGGTGACGCGGATTTCGCCTTCAGTGACCCCCGGTGAGGGCTTCACCTTGAAGAGGAACGAATCCGTAGAAGGCGTGCAGTATTTGCGCGTGGTCTTGTTGGTGACCTTTTCGAATATGTCGTAGTAGTCCGGATCCACTCCGGGGGCGTATTCCATCTCGGCCGCCAGGGTGCCGTTCTCGTACCACCGGGGCGTGGTCCAGCCCTCGGACCAGTTGAACACGTTCACCATCACGGTGCCGTCCGAAGTGCGCGAAGGGTCGTAGGCACGCATCTGGTAGTCGCGGCCGTGGCCGACCGACTTGTAGTACCAGTCGAGGGAGTCGCCTTTCACCTCCATCACCATGTAGCCCTGGGGCTCGCCCATGGCGCCGATAGGCTCGTTGAGGCGCAGGGCACCGGTGCAGCGGGTCACGCTGATGCACTGGATGTTGGGAGCGCCGTGACTGGTCTCCTTGCCCGCGTAGTTGTAGTAGAAATTGCGGTGGTAGTGGCCGTTCCAGGAATAGACGGCCTTGTAGCGGGAGAACAGCTCGCGGTAGCGCTCGTAGTTGCGGTGGTAGGCACCGTGGGAGCCGTGGGGGCTGGTGTTGGGGTTCTTGAAGAGCTGGGCGTGGGCACAGACCACGAGGGTCTTGTCGGTGCCGATGCGGGAAAGGTCGGCTTCAAGCCACTCCATGGCCATGTCGTCGAGGCCATAGCTGTAGCTTTCGCCGGGACCCTTGCGGTCGTAGAGTATGGTGTTGACTATGATATAGTGGATGTCGCCCAGGTCGAAGGAATAATGGTCCGGACCCACGTAGGTCTCGTACCAGATGCTGCCCATCTCGGTCTCGAAGAGGTTGGCCTGGTCGTAGTCGTGGTTGCCTATCACGTTGAAAGTCGGGCACTTGATCTTGGTGGCCGCATCCATGTAGTCGTCCCAGGCGTACATATAGTTGTAGACCAGGTCGCCCAGGTTGATGGAGTACACCTCGCCCGGGCATGAGGCCCTGAAGGCCTCGGCGTCGGGAGCCACCCTCTCCGCCCACGTTTCCATGGAATTGTCCACTCCGTAGGGACGCACCTGAGGGTCGGCAATCATCATGACTGTGTAGTCCTTCACGGGCTCGCGGGGCGTCAGCACGAAATCCGCCGACACCGCCTTGACGTAGCGCGGGATGCGCTTGAAGAACAGCGGGATGCCGTCCAGCGTGGGAATTTCCACATTTGCGGGAAGGCTCAGATACACGAAGCGGGCTTCGGAAAGGTCGCTCTTCATGGAATACGAGCCGTCGGCGCCGGTCTGCACGCACTGGCGGCCGTCGGTGACCACGATACCCTCCAGCGGCTTGCCGTCGGGGGTGCGCACGAAGCCCGTCAGGTTGGGCTTGCCGGCCACAGCTTCCACGGGAACGGCGTCCAGATCCGGAGCGTTGCCGCCGGTGGCGATGGTAGCCGCCGTGGCGCAGATGCTGCCCTTGCGGCCGGAGACGCAGGTCACGGAGCCGTCGTTGGAACAATCCACGACGAAGGCGCGCAGGTCGGAGCGGCCCTCGGCATATGCCACCACGCCGGCGGCATGGATGGCGTTGCGGTTGCCGGAGTCGTATTTGTTGCCGCCGGCCCCTGCGTAGACGGCGCCGTGGTTGACGCAATCGCGCACGTAGGTGCCTGCAGTGGCGGTTTTAACCACATAGATGTTGCCCACGATGCCGCCGGCGGTGCTGCGGTTGCGGGAGCTGATGCCGTCGAAGCGCACCTCGCCCCAGTTCACGCAGTCGCGCACGTGGACGGGACGGCCTATGTTGCCGGCAATGCCGCCGGTCTGGGACGGCTGCTCGCCAAGGGCCTCCACCTTGCCGTAGTTGAGGCAGTCGGCCACCACAAGGGCGTCGTGGGGCATGCCCACAATGCCGCCGGTGTTGGCCCCGCAGGCCCCCTCGGCAAGCACGTGGCCGAAGTTGTCGCAGCGCACTATGTCGGCCTTGGTCTGGCCTGCGATGCCGCCTATGCGGAGCACGCCGGCCGTTTTGCCGTCTTCGGTGGCGCGAAGGTCACCCTTCACCTCGCCCCTGTTGATACAGTATTTGATGGTGCTGCGCACGGGGTTGCCGGCAATGCCGCCCATGAACACGGCCACAAGGCTGCTGACCATGGACACCTCGCCGCCGTTGACGCAGCGTGCAATGGTGCAGCCGGTCTGGAGCTTGCCCGTGGCGCCGCCGCAGATGCCGCCCAGGTAGAGGGCTACTGCCTCCTTGGCGTCGCCGGAAGTGTCGGAGACTATCTTTCCCTCGTTGCGGCAGTTCAGGATCACGAAAGTGTTGACGCCCGCGATGCCGCCTATGAACAGCGGATCCATGGCGTAGCCGCAGGTGTGGCTGATAGAGCCGCCGTTCACGCAGTCGCGTATGGTGCCTTCGTTGGTGTCGGCAATGAAGCCTGCACGGAACTCACCGGCCTTGGAGTTGATTTTCAGGGCGCAGGAAGGGTCGATCACTATGCCGCTCACCACTGCCCCCTTGGCCACGGTGCGGAAGAGGCCGCCGTCGGACTTCCAGCCCTTGATGCGGAAGCCCTTACCGTCGAAGCGTCCGGTGAACTTGTCCACCCGCACGGGCTTGCGTATCTTGCTGAAATCCAGGTCGGCGGTGAGCACGACGGTGCTGTCCGCTCCGTACCACTGCGACAGGTCTGCGCCCTTGTTGCAGGCTTCGGCGAAGGCCACGAAATCCTTGGCGGTGGAGATGCCCTGGGCGCTGAGCGCGGCGCAGGATGCGAGCAGCAGTATAGAAATAAGTAACTTTTTCATCACCAGGTTATTGTTGAAGTGTAGGTGTTGCCGAAACGGTCCGTGACGCTCACGCTGCCGCTGCCGTGGGCGGTGTCCACGAAGGCGCGGAACATGGAATCGCAGTTGGCGGTGCTGGGAATGAATTCATTCTTCAGGTAGGAGTTGTTCTTCTGGTAGAACGAGGTTATGTCCCAGTCTGCCATGGAGTAGCTGTTGTCGCTGCCGGAGACGCGCTTCATGGTGGCGGGCACGCCGTCGGTGGTGAAAACGGGGGTCTTCCACATCTCGTCCCACATGAACACGTTGGCATAGACGTACTTGTCGCCGTAGGTGCCGGGGGCGAAGAGCTGCATCTGGTAGCCCTCGTCGAGCTCCTTTCCGGTGGCCTTCATGACGGCCCGGCCGCCCGTGTAGTCCCATTCGCGCCACTTATAGTCCGGCTGTTTACCGCCTCCGCCGTAGGTGCCGGTGAAGGCCCCGGTCTGCCAGTAGATGGGCTTGAACTTCCAGCGCACGTCGCCGTTGTTGTAGTCGAACACCACGTAGCCGCGGGGAGTGCCGTTGGCGCCGAGGAACTCGTTGGTCCATAGGGCTCCGGTGACGCGGGTGAGGGTGTGCGTTTCTATGACGGGGTTCGATTTATCCACGTAGTTGCAGGTGGTGTGGGTGTGCCCGGCCCAGGCGTAAACCTTTGAGTATTTGGAGAAAAGGTTGCGGTAGTCGGCATAATGCCGGGCCTTGGAGCGCTCCGAGCCGCCCTGCAGGCGGAACATCGGGGAGTGCGCGCAGACCATGAGGATGCGGTCGAAGGGCACCCTGGCGAGGTCGTTCTGCAGCCACTGCCAGATTTCCTCGGTCAGGCCGGTGTCGCAGTTGTCGCGGTCGCGGCCGGTACTGGCGTCGGGAGCTATCATGTCGTCGAGCACCACGAAATGGCATTTTCCGAGGTTGAAAGAGTAGTTTGAAGGCCCGAGTATCGACTCATAGGTCTTGCAGGCGGTCTTGTCGTCGGGCTGCTTGACGTCGTGGTCGTGGTTGCCTATCACGTTGTAGCATGATATGCCAGTCGTGGAAAGGCCCTTCTTGTAGGCGGGCAGCAGGCTGTGGTCGCGGTGGATGATGTCGCCGAGGCCGATGCCGTAGACCGGACGGTCGGTGATGGTGGCCTTCATGTCCTTCATGTCGCGGTACATGTCTTCGCAGCAGTCGAGGGCATGATAAGCCATGTTGTCGTAGCCGGCTCCCCTGGCGCGGGGCTGGGGATCGGCGAAAATGAACATCGAGAAGCGTTCCGGATCGGATATCTTCTTCAGGGTGAAGCTGACATCCCGGTATTTGCCGTCGGAGCCTTTGCTGCTGTCTTTCAGAAACTTCCAGAACACGGCAAGGCCGTCCGACACGGGTGCGGACCAACCTGAAGGGGTGGACACGAACACATAGTCGCGGTCGGACAGGTCGACGTCGAGGTAGTAGCGCCCGTCTGCTCCGGTCACGGCGCAGGAGATGCCGTCGGACACCACCACGTCTTTGAGAAGGGTGCCGTCGCTGCCGGACACCACGCCGCTGACCGTCCAGGACGCAGGCTCACCGCCACCCCCGCCGGGATCGTCAGGCCCGTCGGGGTTGCACGCAGCAAGCAGCAGCGCAAAGGAGCCCAGAAAGAATAATCTCTTCATCATCTATCAGTTGCCGCCCCAGTAGGACAGGTTCTCGACCTTGCCGAGCTTGTTGCCTACCGCGTAGTTCGAAATATTGTTTTCACTCAGCACCACGCCGTTGATGGTGCCGCCGGCCTTGCAGCCGCTCACCACTGTGTCGTCTTCGGCAGTGCTCACAAGGGCGCCGCAGCAGAACGGCTGGTCCATCTTGTTCACGGACATGACCCCGTACCAGGCGCAGCCGGTCACGGTCACGCCACCGCCACTCGACAGGGAAAGAATGCCGCCGGGGCTCTGCACGGCGCTTGCCGGGTTGGAGCAGAAGAGGTTGCACTTCACGGTGCAGCCGCTGATACTGGACTTCCCGAGCACGCAGGCGATGCCTCCCTTGTAGGCGGCGTTGCTGTTGGTGACGGCCATGTCGCCAACGTTCGAGCAGGAAGATATTTCGGCGTTGCGGGCGAAGGCCACGATGCCGCCGGTGCAGCCACGGTAGCTCGCCAGCACGGCGCCGTTGGCGCAGTCTTTAATGGTGAGCTTGCCGGACACGCTTTCCAGCAGGTAGTCGAAGGCGCCGAGTATGCCTGCGGCTATGCAGGAGGTGTACCAGCCGTTGGTGGCGTCGGGCGGAACGTTGTTGCTGTAGTGGTTGCTGGTGATCTTGCCCTTGTTGTCGCAGCCGGTGAAGCTGGCGTCGCCGCCTATCACCACGCCGGCGATGCCTGCCATCACGAAGCTGTAGTGCTTGGTGTTGGCGGGGGTCACGGCAGAGGAAGTGATCTTGCCGATTTCAGCGTTGTTGACGCATTTGGTGAAGGTGGCGGGGCCGTTGATGAAGCCCGCCACGCCGCCAAAGTAGCAGTGACGCACCTGGGGAGTCGCCGTGGTGGTGTATTCCGTGGAATAGATGCCGAGGTTGGAAATGTCCTCGAACACGGCCCCGGCCACCTTGGCGTCGGGGTCGCAGCCGCCCAGCACCCCTCCGCCCAGGATGAAGTCCGCGATGCGGGCCGCAGTCTGGTCGAAAGAGATGTTGGTCTGGAACTCGTAGCCCTTGAAAGAGAGCTTGATGCCGCCGGCCGCCATACCGGCGAACCCGCCGGCAAAGATACGTGTGGTGGCTGAATTGGAGAAGGAATTCAGCTTGATGGTGCCGAGGGAGACGGACTTGTCGGTGGCGTTGTCGAAGCTGCAGTCGCTTTCCAGCACGCCGTAGAGGCCTCCGATGGCCACATACGTGGGCGTACCTGCCAGGGTGACAGTGCCCATGTAGGCGTTGTTCTCCACGGAGGCGCCGGCCACGAGCGAGCCCATGATGCCGCCGAGGCGGGCCTTGCCGATACCGGAGGAAAAGCTGAGCGTGCCCGACATCTCGCAGGAGGAAGTCCTGCCCGCGTTGAGTCCGGCTATGCCGCCGGCGTTGAGGGTCACGTCGCCGTCGGTGGGGGCGCTGATGCTCAGCCTGCCGGCCATCTTGCAGTTCTGGATGGAGCTGGAAGAGTCGCACCAGCCCACGATGCCGCCGGCGTAGGAAGCGGAGTCGTCGTTGCTGAAGCCGGCGTATTCGACGGCTCCCGTGACCGAGCAGCCGGAGAATGCCGTGGCCTTGGCCTTGTTGGCAATGCCGCCCACCCAGGCGCCGTTGTTGTATTCCTGGACGTTATTATAGATGGAGCAGCCCTTGCCGAGCGAGACGTTGCTGATCTTTGCCCCGTCGCATACGTTGAAGATACCGGAACGGGTCTTGGTGAGGTTGAGCACCGAATGGCCCTTGCCGTCGAAGGTGCCCTTGAAGGGCTTCGAGTCGGTGCCAATTCCGGTCCAGCCCTCGACTCCGGCCATGTCGATGTCTTCCACCATCACCACCACGCCGGCATTCTCCCAGTCGGAGGTGGATGCGCCGGAAGCCACGGCGTCGGCAAATGCCTTGAGGCCCTTTGCCGTGACCAGGCCGTGGGCGGGAATGAATTCCTGCACTATGCCGGGAAGCGGCACCACGGAGGCGGAGCTGTTGGAAAGCTTCAGCGCGGCCGCGATGCTGCGGGTCTCGCTGCAGTCGCTGAGGTTGTCGGCGAAGCTGATGGTCAGCCTGGCGAGCCCGGAGCCGGAATCGTCGAGCTTGTATTCTGCGAATGCGGGGAGGTCCACATCGGCCACCAGGTACCTGGGCACGGTGAGCTCCAGCGTGGAGCCCGAGCCGGGCAGGAGAAGGTTGCCTGCGCCGTCGTACTTATGCTCGGTGCCGAACTGGAACACGTCGATGTATTCCATGTCAGACCCTGCGCTGAGAGTCACGCGGCCGAAGCGGGAATTGCCGCCGTCCGGCTTGACCGTGACGGTGAGGGGCGTAGTCTGCAGGCCGTCGGCGGTGCTGGCGGTGCCGCGGGCCACGGTGATCCAGTCTTCGGAAGCGATGTCCCAGGAGGTGCCGGACTTGGTGGTGACTTTTGTCGTGAACGTGGAACCGCCCTTGGAGGCGATGGAGAAAGGCTGCCCCACCACGAAGGCGCTGGCGGCCTGGCTTGCCTGGAGGGTGAAGCCACGGAAGGCGCCGGCCACGAATGTGAGCGTGGCTTCGTCGCGGGCTTCGAAGCTTTCGTTGGCGTCGACCTGCAGGGACACCTTGCCGGGGCCCTTGTTGATGTCGGAGACCACCTTGAGCCACTCGCGGTTGGACTCGAGCGTCCAGCGCAGGCCTTCGTCGTTGACGGCCACATCTATTTCATGGCTGGCGGCGTTGTGGCTGAAAGAGAGCGAGGAGACAGCCGCTCCGTCCATGGTGTAGCTGACGGAAATGTCGCGCACTTCCCTGCCGGAGAGGATTTCCTCGTCGGTGGGCTTTTCCTTTTCGCAACCGGCAAGCAGCAGCGCCGGAAGCATTATAAGCGATAGTATCTTGTGTTTCATGATCGTCCTTTTTCTACTTTCGTCCTAACAGCCTGACGGCCTTGCTTTCCTTGGTGTCGGCCCACCAGACGTCGGTCTGGATGTTGTTGGTGCCGCCGAGCCAGCCGTCCACCGCAGCCTGATAGCTGACGGGGTTGCGGTAGGGCTCGTCCGAAGGATAACGCAGGCGGGTGGGGAGAATCTTGTCGTTGCCGGCGGCGGGGCCGTCGGTGCGGAGGATGGGATAGCCGGTGCGGCGGTAGTCGCTCCAGGCCTCGATGCCGATGAAGAAGCTGGAAATCCACTTCTGGGTGAGGATGGCCTCGAGGGCGTTGTCGGAATTGAGGGTGGCGCCGCTGTAGAGCTCACCGTTGGTCACGTAGTTGACGTAATCCACCACTTCGTCCGACTCAGCGGTCACGTAAGGGTTCCATTCCAGGATGCTCTGCGTCACGCCTTCGCGCAGCAGGGCCAGATAGGCTCCGATGCCGGAAGCGGACGACACCAGGCCGCGCGCTCCCGCTTCAGCAAAGATGAAATACAGTTCGGAGAAGTTCATCAGAGGGTAACTGGAGGCGTTCTTGAGGTCGTAGATCTTTCCGGTGATTGCCGAAGCATAGTCGTTGCCGTAGGTCATGCGGCCTATCAGCGAGTTACCGGCGGACGACTTATGCTCCTCGTTGTCGAGGAACTTCACGGAGTCGGCGTTGAGCAGCTGGTTGGGCATGCCGTTAGTCTTGCGCCACCAGCAGTCGAAGCGGGGATCCTCGACGTGGCCGCCGGATTCCCTGGCCTTGTATTTATAGTATTTCTGGCCGTCGGAATCCACAGCTTCGGTGTAGTCGAGCATGCGGCGGGTCAGCACGTCGCACACGGCCACGGAGTTCCAGATACCGTTCGTGGTGGTGTAGAACGGGGTCTGCTCGGTCTCGTTCTGGGTGCTGAACGGAATGAGCGGACGGTCGTCGCGGCTGCGCATCATGGGATAGTCGCCGCTTCCGTTCTGGAAGCAGTCGTAGAACTCGGCAAGCTTGGACTTGACGTTCAGGGCCTCCCAGGTGTCGTTGAGCTCGAGGGTGCCGCCGTCTTCCTCCATCACCTTCATGGCCACGCGCATAAGCAGCCTGGCATAGAGGGAATTGCCGAAGCGGCGCCATTTGTCGAGATCGCCTCCGAAGGTCTTGTCGCAGAGGGCGGAGAAGTGGATATCTTCGGTCTCGGAAAGCATCTTGTTGGCATCTTCCAGCATGCAGAAGACGGCGCGGTAGATTTCTTTCTGGCTGTCGTAGGCCGTGGTGTACTTGTCCGTGGTGCCGGAGAGCGGCAGGAGGCCGGCCTCGGTGAAGGGCACGTCGCCGTAGGAGTCCGTGATCTGGGTGATCAGGAACGAACGGAGTATCAGGGCGACGGCCTGCATGGACTTGCTGCCCTCCCTGACGGCCTGGTCGTACATGACCATGGCGTTGCCGTACTGGAGATAGAGGGATGTCCAGATGTCGTCCGAGGTGCCTTCAGGGATATTGTAGTTGCCGATTATGCGGGAGCTGGACTCGGCGTTGGTCGTGACCGCATACTGGGCCAGGAAAACCGTGGTGCCGCGGAAGACGCTTATCAGGTTGTACTGCGTCTTGAACATGATGGGATGAACGAACGATTCCGCCGGCGCCTCATAGAGGGCGTACGGATTCTTGCTCATTTCGTCGAACCTGGAGCATCCTGCGAGTGCGCAGACGAGGATTATCGCTGGTAATATTCTGTGTTTCATAATCTTGCCCTCCATTAGAAATTGAGACTGACTGAGCCGCCGAACTGGGCGGTGGATGGCATCTGAAGGATTTCGAATCCAGGGATGACGGCGCTGCCGCGCATGGTCACGCCCTCGGGATCCCATCCCGGGAAGTTGGTCCAGCACCAGAGGTTGTTGCCGAATGCGGAGAAGGTGACGCCGCTGAGGAACTTGGTCTTCGCCAGCAGCTTCTTGGGAAGGGAGTATTCGATACGCACCTCGCGGAGCTTCAGGAACTGCGTGCTCACGAAGTTAGCCTCGCCGTTGGTCTGCTCGTACTTGTTGTGGTAGTAGGTGGCGATGTTCTCCCTCGGGATTGCGTCGGTGTTGATGATGTAGTTGCCGTCTTCAGTCTGCCGGACGCCGAGCGGCACGAGGCCGCCTTCGCGTCCGTCGAGGGTGGCGATGCCCTTGCCGCGGTAGTTCATCACCCAGTTGGTGTAGGAGAACACGTGGCCGCCCACCTGGCCGTCGAAGCCGATGTAGAAACTGAGGTCCTTCCACTTGAGGGTGGTGTTGAAGCCGCCCTTCCAGAGAGGGGCCGCCTCGCCGAGATACTGGAGCTCGGTGCCGGTCTGGGGCACGTTCTGCTTGTCGAGCACCAGCAGTCCGGAAGCGTCGACCATCTTGCCGTCGGCGGTGATGGCGGTGGAGCCTTCCGGAGCGCGGACGTAGCCCTTGCCGTACATGGAGGTGAGGCTGCCGCCTTCGTAGGCTATCATGTAGGCATGGGTGCTGTAGGACGCTATGATCCAGGAATCTATGCCCTCGCCGAGCGAGACCACGGTGTTCTTGTTCATGGTGTAGTTGGCCGCCACCTTCCACTGGAGGTCACGGGTCTTGACGAGCGTACCGCCCAGTGTGACCTCGACACCGCGGTTGCGGATGGAACCGGCGTTGACGTACATGTAATTCACGCCGTTGGCGTAGGAAACCGGCATCTGGGAGATGAGGTCGCGAGTCACGGAATCGTAGTAGGCGGCGTCGAAGGAGAGGCGGTTCTTGAACATGCGGAGCTCAAGGCCGACCTCCCAGGAGCTCACGATCTCGGGACGGAGGTTGGTGTTGGATTTCGCCGACTGGATCTGCACCGTGCCGGGAAAGCCGGTGGCCTGCAGGTAGTCGGCCACGCGGTAGGGAGCGGTGTCGTTGCCCACCTGAGCCCAGGAGGCACGCACCTTCATCAGGTTGATGAGGCCGCCCGCCCTGCCGAACTCGAAGAGGTCGTTGAGAGCCACGCTTCCGGACACGGACGGGTAGAAGAAGGAACGGTTGGATGCGGGAAGGGTGCTGGACCAGTCGTTACGGCCGGTGATATCGAGGAACACCGCGTTCTTCCAGGCGAAGGAGAGCATTCCGTAGAGCGAATTGGTCTGGCGCTCATAGGAGTTGTTGCTGGTCTTGGGCTCGTAGGCCGCGTTGACCAGGGAATAGACTCCGGGGATTTTCAGGGTGCTGGCCACCTGGGTGTGGTTGCTGTAGTCGCGCCAGAGTATGCTGCCGCCGAAGTTGCCGGTGAAATCGAAGTCGCTTCCGAAATGGGTGTTATACTTCAGGAGGAAGTCGCCGGAGTACTGCCTGGAGTTGATGTCCTGCTCGCGGTACCAGCCTTCGGGCTTGGCCTGGGTGGACGTGGCCTGGCGCTGGGTGCGGAACTCGGAAGTGATGTCCAGGCCGCCGCGCACGGTGAGCACGAGGCCCTTGAGAAGGTCGGCGTTGAAAGCCACGTTGCCGTACATACGGTCGCGCACCTGGTTGTTGATACACTCGTTGGCAAGGAAGTAGGCGTTGTTCTTGCCGCCGGTCAGGGATGCGTCCTGCTGGAAGGCTGCAGGGTCTTTCCAGTAATTGGACGCCCAGTCCATGTCGATGTTGGGGGCGTAGCACCAGAGACTGTACATGATGGCGGTGGAGCCGTAGCCGGAGGAGGTGGGGATGTTGTCCCTCTTGAGGCTGCGGTAGTTGACCGACGTGTCCATCTTGAGCCACTTGGCAAGCTGGCTGCCCGTGCGCACCGAGATGAAGTTGGTCATGCTCGGGGAGTTGGGCACTATGCCGGAGGACGTGTTGTTGGTGAAGCTCACGCGGACGCTGTTGTCCTTGCCTATCTTGCCCGACATCACTATGGAGTTGGAGAAGGTCTTGCCTGTCTCGAAATAGTCCTTGAACCAGTCGCCGTAGCTGGTGAAGGGGGTGGCGTCGCGCACGAAGTCGCCGAGCTCGTTGATGTGGCCGCCTATCAGCTTGTCGGCGTTGTAGTACTGGTAGTACGGGGTGCCGTCCATCTTGGGGCCCCAGGACTCGAGGGTCGTGGTGGTGGAATAGTCGGGACGGGGATTGAGGCCGGCCACGTCGTCGCCTTCGCCGGAAATGAGGTAGTAGTAGTAATCCAGGCCGGCGGAACCCTGGCCGTAGGTGTACTGCAGGTCGGGGGAACTCAGCAGCACGTCCGCGGCGAAGCTGGACTTGTAGCTCACGCTGAACACGGCGTCCTGGCTTTCGGCCGACTTGGTGGTGATGATGATGGCGCCGTTGGCGGCCTGGGAGCCGTAGAGGGCGGTTGCGGCCGCGCCCTTGAGCACGGTCACGCTCTCGATGTTCTCCGGGTCGATGTCGGCGATGCCGTTGCCGTAGTCGATGGCGAAGGAGCCGCCCTCGCCGCCGGCGTCGGACTTGGTGGCGGTGTTGTACATCGGGATGCCGTCCACCACGAAGAGGGCCGTGTTGTTCTCAAGGCTGGCGGAGGATTCGCCACGCACCGTCACGCGCATGGAGCCCTCGGGGCCGCTGCTGCGGTCGATGTTGAGGCCTGCCACCTGGCCGGAGATGCCGTTGAGCCAGTTGCCGGTGGTGGCGGAGTTGGAGAACTTGTCGCCTTCCACCTTCTGGGCGGAGTAGCCGATGGCTTTCTCGTCCCTCTTGATGCCGAGGGCGGTCACGACTGCGTTCTGGAGCATTTCAGCCTCGTCCTTGAGGACCACCCGCTTCATTTGGGCGGAGGATGCCTTCAGGATGAGCGTTTCATAGCCGAGGCAGGCGAAGTTGATGTCGTCGTCGGGCTTGGCGGTGATTGCATAGGAGCCGTCGGCATCGGTGATGGAACCTCCGGACACGGCGCCCGACACGAACACCGCGACTCCGGGGATGGCCTCCCCGTTGCTGTCCACGACGACTCCTTTCCAGGTCTGCGCCTGGGGCGTCTGGCCCTGCGCCGTGAGCGCGGCCACAACGCCCAGCAGGAGCGTCAAAGCAAATAAAATACGTTTCATTTATGAATTATTGGTTATTTTCTTGGCAAGTACACAAAAATAACCAAAAATATCTATTATAGCAAGACTCTCGGGCGGGAAAGGCCACGAGCGACCTTGAAATTGCGAGCGGAGTCGAAGCAATTTTGTAGTTGGGCGCGAGTGGCCATTCCCGGCCGGAACAGGCTAGAAGCGGATTTCCATGCCGATGGTGACGGCGTTGGGGAACCAGGAAGGGACCTTGTCCCAGAAGGCTGCGGTGCCGGAGCCGCGCATGTTCCAGAGGGGCATGGCGCCGCGGGCCGTGACCACGGAGCCGTCGGGAAGGGTCTTTTCGCGGTGGGTGACGCGCCAGACGAAGTCGAAGCGGAAAAGACGGAAAATGTTGGACACGCCGGCACTCAGTTCCACGTAAGGCACGCCGTCGAGCGGCTGCATCATGCCGGAAGCGTTGTAGACCGGGAACTGCATGAGCGCACCGTACTTGGGGTCGGTGCCGTTGTTGCGGTCGCTCAGCGTGCCGTAAGCTATCTTCGCGGAAACCTCTTCACGCAACTGAAGCTTGCTGATCAGGGGTATCTTGCCGAGGAAGAAACCGTTGAAGGTGTGGTACCAGATGAGCGTGGCCCATTTGTCGGCGGCGAATTCGAAATACTCCATGCAGGAGAAGGCGCTCTTGTCGAGCATACCGGTGGCGTTGCCGTCGAACATCTGGAGCGTCATCCATGGCACCTGGCCGAAGATGGCTCCGGCATTGAAATGCATGTCCGACATGCCCAGGGGCGGCACGCGGAACTTCCAGTCCACAAAAACCTGCGGCTTGAAATAACCCACGTCGCCCTGGCGTATGCCCGGAATTGAACCGCCCAGGTCGAGCGTGAGAATGGGGTAATCCGTGTGGACGAAGGATTTCTCGAAATAGCCGCGGTTCACGGTCTCCTCCCAGGAAAAGCGGCCCGTGAGGCGCACTTCGTTCACGGCCACGCTCGGCACCGGCGTGAGGGTGCCGTCGGGGCCCCAGGTCATCATGGGCACGAAGGGATTGGCATACCAACGCTTCATCTCCACCCTTGCGAACATGTTGAAATTCATGGAGAATTCGTGTTCATACATGGCGGAGAAATTGCTTTGGTTCACAAGTTTGGACTCCCTGCCCCAGATGGAGGAGAGGATGTTGCCGCTGGTGAGGTTGCTGGAGCCCTTGCCAAGCTGGACGGCATCGTAGGAAGCATTCATCGTGAGCTTGCTCCAGGGATCCTTGCGGAACTTGCGTTCATAGGTCAGGCCGCCCTTGAACTGGTGGTCCCCGAAACCGTAGGCGATGTAGCCTGTCCAGCGGAAATTGGTGCTGAGGTTCTTGGACGTGTGGATGCCCAGACGGGGCTTGAAGCCCTCCAGGTTGTTGGAGCTGACGATGCTCATATAGGGTCCGAAGCCTATCGGGCCTATGTCGAGGTACTCGTTCGCAAGGGTGTAAACGGTGTTGTAGATGCCCTTGTAGAGCGGCACTTTCTGCACCCGGTCCACCATCGTGTATATGCCCTTTTCGCGGTCTGTCAGGTCATACGGGCGCTGCTGCTCCCAGTATTCGTCCGGCATGTGGGTGGCCTCGGGCAGCACCTTCACCTTGCCGAACGCGTCGGACGCATCCACCTCCGACTCGAAGTCCATGTCGGAATAGTTGAGCTGGCGCATTCCAATCACGGACATCACGCGGGACGAGTCGCCGAGGGCTATAGAGAAGTCGGCGTAGAGCTTGTCCTGGCTGAAGAACCAGGTGGAGTCGGGAAGGCGCTGATACTCAGACTCTACGACGATGTCGCGGAGCCAGTTCACGTTGCCGCCGTGCTTCATCTTGGCCCTGATGCTGCGGAGGGCGTAATCCTCGGCGTCGATGCGCATCTCGCCGTCGAGCGCCGGGCTGGAAATGCCGTTCTTGGGATGGTAGCGCACGAGATAGGTCTTGCGGCCGTCCATCTGCAGGGTATCGATGATGAAGTAGTTGTAGTAGAGCAGGCCGCCGTTCTGGATGGGGGACGGGAACTCAACGTTGAAGGCGTTGATGAAGTTGTGGTAGAAATTGGCCTTCAGGTGCATGCTGCCGGTGAACTGGGTCAGCAGGTTGTGGTCGGGGTTGATGCCGGATATGCGGTTGGCCTCAATCGTTTCGGCATCGGCGTAGGGTTCGGCCGTGTGCCGCCTCTCCACCACTGTCTCGGAGATCATGGCCGGCAGGTACGGCACGCCGCTGACCACGGAAGTGTCCATGTAATCGAACACGAAGCCGAAGTTGCGCTTGAAAGTCTTGTAGTCCAGCTGCTCCTTCGGATGCGTGAGGTCAAGCTCCATCTTGTTGTAGACCTTGCACTTGTAGTGGGGACGGAGGTCCGGGTCGTTGCGGGCGCGGTGCTTGTCGATGTTGGCGAGGAGCTGCCGTATCTTGCGGTTGTCGGCCTTCACGAAGGAACCGCTTAGCCGGTTGTCGGTCATCTGGAGCCTGAATTCCACTTCGGTGTAGGCGCCGTGCTTGATCTGGGTCTCCTGGGTGTCGTAGCCAAGCAGCTGGCACACAAGCACTTTGGCGGCAGGGTCGCGGGTCTCCAGGGTGAAGCGGCCGTCGATGTCGGCGGTGAGGCCTATGGTCGTGCCCTTGAAATAGATGCCGGCAAAAGGGATGGGTTCGCCCGTATCGGCATCAATCACCGAGCCGCGGACCTTGGTGGTCTGGGCTGAGGCGAGGACGCAGGCGAACAGCATCGCAATTATGACGGCACATTTGCGCATGAACTGCAAAGGTAACTATTTTCCGCGAAGCTCCGCGCTTTTTCTAGAGAAAAAGTCCGAAAACGGAAGAGCCTGAGCCTGACATCGCAGCATAAACCGCGCCACGGGCGTAAAAATCGGCAATTAATTCGGAAATTTCCGGGTGAAGGGGACAAACGGTTGACTCAAAATCGTTTACCACGCGGCCGCGCCACTCTTCGACCGGAAGTCGAAGGGCGTCTCGCAGAGGGGGGAAGACGTCTTCCCCCCACAGTTCACGCGGAACAATGCCGCCGTAAGCCTCCCGGGTGCTCACTGCAACGGGCTTTCCGTCGGCGCAGGTGGGGATTTCCACCTTGAGAGTGTATTTCGAAAGGTCGATGTCGAAAGGCTCCAGGATCTCTCCCCTGCCTGTGGCGAACATGGGGCGGCAATATATGAAGAAGGCGCAGTCGGAGCCGAGGCGGGAAGCGTAGGCGGCGAGGGCCGGATCGTCCAGGCCGAGCCCGCCCAACTCGTTGAGGGCACGGAGCATGAAGGCGGCATCGGCCGAGCCGCCGCCGAGCCCGGCGCCCACCGGAGCGCGTTTCTCCAGGTGGATGGAGACAGCCGGCAGTTGCGGATAATCGGCCTTCAGAAGCCGCCAGGCACGCACTGTCAGGTCCTCCATGGGGTCCCAGTCCACACCCCCCTCGCGCTCGATATCGATGTCCAGGCGCTCCGAAGGTTCGACCGTCAGGAGGTCCGAATAGCCATAGTACGGCACGAAAAGGGTCTCCAGGTCGTGGTAGCCGTCCGCGCGCTTGCGGAGCACGTTCAGGCCCACGTTCACTTTGGTGCAGGTCTCAAGAGTCATAGCGCCCGGTTCAATATGGGTGCGAGGAAGGCCTCCACCTGCATTGCGCGCGCCTGAGCTTCCGGAATGCCGCGGCTGCGCATGTAAAACAGTTCTTCGGGGCTCAGATACCCGGTCGTAGCGCCGTGGGAGCACACCACGTCGTCGGCGTAGATTTCCAGCTGCGGGCGTGCCTCGCAGAAAGCGCCTTCCGACAGCAGCAGGGAGTGGCTCTGCTGGCGCGCTTCCGTCTTGAAAGCGCCGGGCGCCACATACACGAGGCCGTCGAATTCCGCCCTTGCCGTGCCGCCCACGACGCCCTTGAAAAGCTGGGTGGAAGTGCAACCGGGGGCATTGTGGCGCACCGTCACCTGCAGCCGGACGCGCTCGTCGGAAGAGCAGCGCCAGGCGCCGGCAAGGTCGAGCGACGCCCCGGGGCCGTCGAGGTGGATTTCCAGCGCATGCTCGAAGTTCACCCCTTCCGGAATTATGATGGTCATGCGCAGCGCCTCGCCCGCTTCCAGACGGAAAAGGGACGGGACCGGGTCACGGCCGGCTATGCATAAAGTGTTATCCATCTATGCCGTCGTAACCTTTGGTTTCTATGAGGTCCACCAGTTCGCGGCCGCCGGTGCGCACGATGCGTCCCGCCTTGAGCACATGCACCACGTCGGGCACTATGTACTCCAGCAGGCGCTGGTAGTGGGTGATCACGATGGATGCCGTCTCCGGGGTGCGGAGCCGGTTCACGCCGTCGGCGACGATGCGCAGAGCGTCCACGTCCAGGCCGCTGTCGGTCTCGTCGAGTATGCTCAGGGTAGGCTCCAGCATGGCCATCTGGAAGATTTCGTTGCGTTTCTTCTCGCCGCCGGAGAAGCCCACGTTGACTTCGCGCTTGGCGAATTCGCCCTTCATCTGCACCAGCGCCATCTTTTCCTTGAGCGACTTGAGGAATTCGGAGGGCGAGAACTCCGGCAGGCCCTGCGCCTTGCGGCGGGAATTCAGGGCAGCCTTCATGAAGTTGGTGATGCTCACGCCCGGTATCTCCACGGGGTACTGGAAGCTGAGGAAAATGCCGGCCCAGGAGCGCTCCTCCGGAGCCATGGCGAGCAGGTCGCGACCGTCGTAAGTCACTGACCCTGAGGTGACGGTGTAGTCGGCGCGTCCCGCCAGCACGGCGCTGAGCGTGGACTTCCCCGCCCCGTTGGGTCCCATCACGGCATGCACCTCGCCCTTGCGTATGGTGAGGTCCACCCCCTTCAGGATTTCCCGGCCTTCTATGCCGGCGTGCAGGTCTTTTATTTCAAGCAATATATCACTCATCTCTGTTGAATTTACGTTTCCAGCTGACCAGCGACCAGATGCCGTTGCCCAGGTAGAGCAGGCTCACGATGGGCATAATGTAGAGTCCGGAGCTGATGTAAAGCGCTATGTTGGCGCAGTTTACAATGAGCCACACGATCCAGCACTCCCAGTACTTGCGGGCACTCAGGAACTGGGCCGTGAGCGTGGCCATGAGCACGTAGGAGTCGAGCCACGGCGAAGGGTCGGGGGCGAAAATGTCCGGCCAGCGCTGCGGGAGCCATATCAAGGCCTTGGCCCAGAGGGCGCCGCACAGCACCACGACGGTGAACGCGTTCACCCACTGCCACAGGGCCATCTTGCCTATCCGCAGGTCGCCCGCGCTGTTGCGCTCATCCTCCCTGGGATGCGTCCAGCGCCAGTGGCCGTAGAGGTTGATGCCGAAGGCGACGGGCTGGATCAGCATGGCGCTGTAGAGGTGCGAACTCCAGAACAGCATGAACAGGAATATGTTGTACACATACCCCACCCAGAAGTTGTACTTGGAGCCGCGCCCCGCAAGGAAGACACAGCTCAGGCCGAGCACCGCCGATACTATTTCCACCCAGCTCATCCTACCGCCCCCTCCAGGGACACGCTCAGCAGTTTCTGGGCCTCAACGGCGAATTCCATAGGCAGCCGGCTGAGCACTTCTTTTGCGTAACCGCCTACTATCAAAGCTGTTGCATCTTCAGGACCTATGCCCCGCTGGCCGCAGTAGAAGAGCTGGTCATCGCTGATCTTGGAGGTCGTGGCTTCGTGCTCCACCACCGCCTGCGGGCAGAAATTCTTAATCACGGGGAAGGTGTGCGCACCGCACTGCGAGCCGATGAGCAGCGAGTCGCAGGACGAAAAGTTGCGGGCGCCGGTCGCTGCGGGGCCTATGCGCACGAGGCCGCGGTAGCTGTTTTCGCTGTGTCCTGCAGAGATGCCTTTGGACACGATGCGGCTGCGGGTGCCGCGCCCCAGGTGTATCATCTTTGTGCCGGTATCGGCCTGCTGGTAATTGCCGGTCATGGCCACGCTGTAGAACTCCGACGAACTGTAGTCGCCCTGGAGTATGGTGCTGGGGTACTTCCACGTGACGGCTGAGCCGGTCTCCACCTGCGTCCAGCTCAGGTGCGAGCCCGTGCCACGGCATAAGCCCCTCTTGGTCACGAGGTTGAGTATGCCGCCGCGGCCCTGCGCGTCGCCGGGATACCAGTTCTGGACGGTGCTGTATTTGACGTCGGCGTCCTTCTCCACTATTATTTCCACCACCGCCGCGTGCAGCTGGTTCTCGTCGCGCATGGGGGCGGTGCAGCCTTCCATGTAGCTGAGGCGGGCACCTTCGTCGGCGATGATGAGCGTGCGCTCGAACTGGCCCGTGCCGGCGGCGTTGATACGGAAGTAGCTGCTCAGGTCCATGGGGCACTCCACGCCCTTGGGCACGTAGCAGAACGAGCCGTCGGAGAATACGGCGGAATTCAGGGCGGCGAAGAAATTGTCGCCGGCGGGCACCACGGTGGCGAGGTATTTACGCACGAGATCGGGGTGCTCGCGCACGGCTTCCGAGAAAGAGCAGAAGATTATCCCTTTGTCGGACAGCGTTTTACGGAAGGTGGTGGCCACGCTCACGGAGTCGAACACGGCGTCCACCGCCACTTCCTTGGACTTCACTCCGGCAAGAACCTCCCGCTCCCGCAGGGGAATGCCGAGCTTGTCGAAGGTCTCCATCAGCTTGGGGTCGATTTCGCTGGGGCGGGAGCTGTCTTTCTTCGGCGCTGCGTAGTAGATAATGTCTTGGTAATCAATCTTCGGCAGTTTCAGGTGCCCCCAGTGGGGCTCCTTCATCTTCTGCCAGCGGCGGAAGGCGTCGAGCCGGAAGTCCAGCAGCCACTGCGGCTCCTGTTTCTTTGCCGAAATCAGCCGTATGATGTCCTCGCTGAGGCCCTTTGGCACATACTCCTGCTCGACTTCGGTTACGAAGCCTTCCTTGTACTCGCCCTGCGCCAGGTCTTTCAGCAACTCATCCATTGGCAAGGCTTTTGGCCACAGCGGCGGCGAGGCGGGCGTTGTTGAACACCAGCTGAATGTTGGAGGCGAGACTGTCGCCGCCGGTGATGTCCTTGATGCGGGCGAGGAGGAACGGGGTGGTCTCCTTGCCGTGGATGCCTTTGTCCCGGGCCTCGGCCAGGGCCTGGTCGATGGCGGCGTTGATGCGGTCCGGATCCATGGAGTACTCCTCGGGGATGGGGTTGGTCACGAGCATTCCGCCGCCGAGGCCCATTTCGAGCTTGGCGCGGAATGCGGCGGCGAGCTCCTCCGGGGTGTCGATGCGATAGTCCACCTTGAAGCCGCTGCGGCGGGTGTAGAACGCGGGCAATTCCTCTGTGCCATAGCCAATTACGGGCACGCCCTTAGTCTCGAGGTATTCGAGGGTGAGGCCAAGGTCGAGTATGGATTTGGCTCCGGCGCAGACCACCATCACGGGGGTGCGGGCCAGCTCTTCGAGGTCGGCGGAGATGTCCATGGTGGTCTCCGCACCGCGGTGCACGCCGCCGATGCCGCCGGTCGCGAACACCTTTATGCCGGCCATGGCGGCTATGATCATAGTGGTCGTGACCGTGGTGGCCCCGTCGGCGCCACGGGCCACGAGCACCGGCAGGTCGCGCCGGGAGGCCTTGGCCACGGACCGGCCGCCCTTGCCCAGATGCTCTATCTCATCGCGGCTCAGGCCCGCCTTGAGGCGGCCGCCTATGATTGCGATGGTGGCGGGCACGGCGCCGGCCTCGCGTATGGTCTGCTCCACCCTCAGGGCCGTCTCGACGTTCTGGGGATAGGGCATGCCGTGGGAGATTATGGTGGATTCAAGAGCCACTACCGGGCCGCCCTTTTCGAGCGCCGCCCGGACTTCAGGGGCTATATCGAGGTATTTATTCATCTTTGAGTCGTTTGATTTCTTCATTCACGGCTTCGACCGTGCGCATGGCGAGGCTGGCGCAGCGTATGCCGAAGCGGGCCGCATCTACGGCGGAAGCGTCCGGCCCGGCGTGGACTATGCCGGCAAGCAGGGCGTCACCGGCGCCGGTCGTGTTGACCAGCCCCAGGGCAGGCAGGGCGGGCAGATGGACGTCCTCCCCGTCTTCGCGCACCACCACCCCGTCGGAACCCTTGCTCAGGTAGAGTCGCCCTACCTTCGTGCCGAGCGTCCTGCCCGGGGCGTAGAGGCCCAGCGTCTCGGCTTCGAGGCGGTTGCACTTAAGGGCGAAAACGGGCTCCGGATGCAGCCTGGGCACAGCGAGCGCCTCACGCAACCGCGCCGCCTTGGCCGACGACACGGCGTCGATGTAGAGCGGCGGCACGCAGCAGGCCACCAGCATACCGAGGGTCTCGGCGGGCAGATTGGTGTCGGCCACCACGGCGTCGGCGGAGTTGATCGCATTCATGCGGCGCTCCAGCCATTCCGGGGTCATCAGGCCCGTCACCGCCATGTCGGCCACGCCTCCGAGCAGCTCGCCGTCGGAGTCGTTCACGCTCACGAAGCACGCATTCCGCGCCCCCTTGACCGTCTGGCAATACTTGGTGCCTATGCCCACGGAAGCGCAGTGCTCCCGCAGCATGCGGCCGAAGCCGTCGTCGCCGAACACCGTGACTAGTTCCACCTTGTCGCCCAGGAGGGCAAGATTATGCGCAATGTTTCTCCCCACGCCGCCGGGCGATGTGCGGACCGTGCCGGGATTGGAATCCCGGGCCACGAAAGGCACCGCCGTCGTGGCGCAGATATCCATATTGGCTCCGCCGATGACAAAAACTTTCATAGGAATACAAAAGTACAAATTATTTGCGTATCTTGCTACACATTTATAAATCTTCACCAAAACAGCGGTATGCTTATGAAAAAGTTTATATTTCTGGCCATTTCAGTACTCCTGATGGCAGCATGCGGATCACCTCTCCCGCAGCAATTCAACGCAATAGCCGACAGAGTCGAGAAAAACGGCGACAAATTCACTGAAGAGCAGTGGGAAAAAGTCAACGCCGAATACGACAAACTGGTCGAAAAATACGAAGCCGTGAGCGAGAAGCTCAGCGCTGACGAGAGGCAAGAAATCTCCTCCGCGATGGGCCGCTACCAGGGAGCCGTGCTGAAGGCCGGAATCAAACAGGTCGGCAGCGCCCTGGATGAAGCCCTTGAAGGTGCAAAAGGCTTCCTGGAAGGCCTTGGAATCAAAACGGAAGGTGAAAAAGAAGAGTAAAAAGGCCGCCCTCGGTGCCGCTGCAGTGCTGGTGGCGGGGGCGGTGTATTACCTGACCGGCGCCCCCGGGGCGGCCCCCGAGCCCGCCGTCGGACTGGAAATCCCCGTCTCGGCTGGCAGCGGCCGCGTCGTGCAGCACGGCGCCTACGTGACGTCGTACAACACGAGCACGCTGATCCCCGACTGGGTGGCGTATGAGCTCACCGCCGAGGAAGCCTCCGGCCGCAGGAACCGAGACGGCATAGAATTCAAGATGGATCCCGACCTGCGCGGCTGCACCCAGGCCATGCGGGAAGACTACTCAGGCTCCGGCTGGACCAAAGGGCACCTGATGCCCGCCGCCGACGCCGCGACCAGCAGCTCCACCATGCAGGAGACCTTCTACTTCACCAACATCTGCCCCCAGAACGAGGTGCTCAACGCCGGCGACTGGCAGTTCCTGGAAAAGAAGGTCCGCAGCTGGGCGAAGCGCTACGGCAGCATATTCGTGGTCACCGGGCCCGTTGTGGGTGAAAACCGCTACGGCACGATCGGCGACCGCGACGTCGTGGTGCCGGACGCCTTCTACAAGGCCCTCCTGGTCCGGCGTGACGACGGCTCCTACAGCTCCATCGCCTTCGTGATGGGCAACGACGACGAGCGTTACCTCCTGAAAGACTGCAAGATGACGGTCGACGAGCTGGAAGCCCTCACCGGCTTCGATTTCTTCCCCGGCCTCGACGACCGCATCGAAGAAAAAGTCGAAAGCAAAATCAAACTCTCCGACTGGGGGATAAAATAGGCGCCCCCCTCCGGTGGCGCAGGTCCGATAATATGGAGTACACCGGCGCCAGAAATCCTTTCTATATGGCCTACAGTGGCGCAGGTCTATTCATCTTTTTCGGACCTGCGCCATGGGGGCGGTATGTTTATCTTACGGGCGGCAGAGGCGGCGGAGGGAGCAGCCGTCGCAGGCGGAGGAGCCGCCGCGGCGCTTGCGGTGGAGCAGGAAGGCGACGGCCCCTGCCGCCGCGGCCAGGACCACCCCCAGGACTATCCAGCTGGCCAGGTTCATCCCACCAGCAGGGCTATCTGGTACGCCCCGAATGCCACCACCCAGGCCACCATGCACTGGAACACCACAACGAACGCGGCCCATCTGCCCCCGAGCTCCCGCTTAACCGCAGCGACTGCCGCGACGCACGGCGTGTAGAGCAGGCAGAACACCAGCAGCGGCACTGCCGAGACCGCCGTCAGCGTGCCGAGCACTCCCAGCACCTCCATCGAAGACACCACGCTCTCCTTCGCCAGGAAGCCGGAAATCAGCGCGGTCACGATCCGCCAGTCGCCGAGCCCCAGCGGGGCGAACAGCGGCGCGAGCAGCCCGGCAATCACGGCCAGCATGCTGTCGCCGCCCTCCTCCACCATTCGGAAGCGGAAATCGAAGGTCTGCAGGAACCAGATGCATAAGGTGGCGATGAAAATCACCGTGAACGCCCTCTGGAGGAAATCCTTCGTCTTGTCCCACAGCAAGTGCCCCACGTTGCGCAGCTGCGGCAGCCGGTAATTCGGCAGCTCCAACACGAACGGCGCCGCCTCCGACTTGCCCCCGGCATACTTTCCCACCAGCGCCACCACGATTCCAACGCATATGGACAGCAGATACAGGCACACCAGCACGAGCCCGCCGTGCCCCGGGAAGAACGCGCTGCTCAGGAAAGCGTAGATGGGCAGCTTGGCCGAACAGCTCATGAACGGCGTCAGCAGGATAGTCTTCCGGCGGTCGCGGGCGGACGGAAGCGTGCGCGACGCCATCACGGCCGGCACCGAGCACCCGAACCCTATCAGGAGCGGCACGATACTGCGCCCCGAAAGGCCCACCTTACGCAGGAAACTGTCGGTCACATAAGCCACGCGGGCCATGTAACCGCTGTCCTCCAGCATCGAAAGGAAGAAGAACAGGATAATGATCACGGGCACGAAACTCACCACGGAGCCCACCCCGCCGAACACGGCGTCCACGACCAGCGACTGCACGGCAGGACTCACGTTCCACCGTTCCAGCAGGCCGCCTGCCCACGCTCCGACGGCCCCGATCCCGCTGTCCAGCAGCTGCTGGAGCGGCGCCCCGAGCACGTCGATGGTGAGCCAGATCACGAGCGCTATTATGGCCACGAAAATGGGGATGGCCGTCCAGCGGCCCGTCAGCACCTTGTCGATGCGGCGGCTCCGCTGGTACTCCTTGCTCTTGCCGGGACGGACCACCGTCTGCGAGCAGAGCTTCTGGATGAAGGTGTAGCGCATGTCGGCGATGGCGGCGGCCCGGTCGAGCCCGCGCTCCTCCTCCATCGTGCGGATTATGTTCTCTATCGTAAGTTTCTCGGAGTCAGTGAGATTCAGCGCCTTCTCGACCAGCGTGTCGCCCTCGATCAGCTTGGTGGCGGCGAAGCGGGCGGGGATGCGGGCCTCTCCGGCGTGGCGTTCGATAAGGTGCATCACGCTGTGGAGGCAGCGGTGCACGGCGCCGCCGTGGTCGTCCTCGCCGCAGAAGTCGTTGCGGGCGGGGCCTTCCCGGTAGCGCGCCACGTGGACCGCATGCTCCACGAGTTCGTCGATGCCTTCGTTGGCGGCGGCGGAAATGCCCACCACCGGTATGCCGAGTATGCGCTCCATTTCGTTGATGCGGATGGAGCCGCCGTTGCCGCGCACCTCGTCCATCATGTTGAGTGCCAGCACCATGGGTACGTTAAGCTCCATCAGCTGGAGGGTGAGGTAGAGGTGCCTTTCAATGTTGGACGCGTCCACTATGTTGATGAGGCCCCTGGTGCCGGGGTCGAGTATGAATTCGCGGGACACTATTTCCTCCGCCGTGTAAGGAGACAGGGAGTAGATGCCCGGCAGGTCGGTGATTGTGGTGTCCGGATAGCCCCGGATCACGCCTTCCTTGCGGTCCACGGTCACGCCCGGAAAGTTGCCGACGTGCTGGCTGGAGCCTGTGAGCACGTTGAAGAGGGTGGTCTTGCCGCAGTTCTGCTGGCCGGCCAGGGCAAAAGTGAGCGTGGTGCCCTTTGGGAGTGGGTTGGCGTGGTCCTTCGAGTGGTATTTGCCGCCCTCGCCGAGGCCGGGGTGGGCGTTATGGTCGTGGAGGTAGGCGTTGCGGCCGTTGTTGCCGGGTTCCGCTTCGGCCTGCTCCTCTCCGGATTCAGCGGGGCGCACCTTGATTGCGGCCGCATCTTCCTTGCGGAGCGTCAGGGCGTATCCTCTGACCAGCAGTTGGATAGGGTCGCCGAGGGGAGCGCGGGACACCACCTGCACCGGAGTGCCGGGCGTGAGGCCCATGTCCAGGAAATGCCTGCGGCCCACTCCTTCACCGCCTATGGCCTCAACCACGGCACTGCCGCCTATTTCTATATCGTCAATGGTCATAATGCTTGCTTTCGGGCGGCCAAAGTTAAGAAAAAAACGCGTTCAGGCGCGTTATTTGCAAAAATAATGTATATTTGCACATTACTAAAAAACCAACTGTATTATGAAATTTGGAAAAATTGTTCTGATTTCCGCCATTGCGACCATCGCAGTGTCGTGCAACTGGGGAGACATCAATCTCGGTGTTGACGTGCCCCTCAACAAGAAGGCCGAGTCCAGCTCCCAGGAGTTCCTCGGTATTGCCAACGAGAAGAATATGGATGCCATCAAGAGCGGTGAGGTTATCCTCGTCAATGAAGCTTCCAACAGCATCGTGACCCCTGCCATGGGCATCCCTGCTTCCGGTTCCAGCAAGATCGGCGAACTTCAGATAAAGAAGGGTACTCTTCCTGAGATCACCAACGACGCCGACTTCGAGTCCACAGATATTGAACTCATTCTCGACAATCCGGCTGAAAAGCCTGTCAGGTTCAAGGCAGACGTGAAGTGCGAAGGCGAGAGCGGAAGCGTTTCGGTTATCGTTCCTGCCAAGTCACTCGGCTACAAGGTCCTCATTTCCAGGGACTCCAACAAGGCAGCCACCGGCGCCGACGAGATTGTGGCCCCCAACGAAGACCTCAAGAAGATCCTGGACAAGAAGCCCTTCACCAAAGACATCACCATCGCCATTGAGATCAGCGACCCTGCAAAGGGCAGCGTCAAGCTCGCAGCTTCCGACAGCTACACCTTCAAGGTGGACGGCAAGCTCTGCACCCCGTTCTCCTATCCTGCCGGCACCAAGATTTACGTCACCCACACCCTCAAGGACCTTGGCCTGAACCTCGGCGACTACGACATCAACTCCGACAAGTTCGATATCGTCTGCAGCGTGACCAGCACCATTCCTTTCGACATCGCCTGCACCGGTAAGGATGTCAACGGCGTGACCGCCAAGACCAACAACCCCATCAAGGCCGGCACCATCGCCAATCCTGTGACCACCGAAGTGACCGTGAGCGTGAAGGGTGCAAAGTCCTCCGAGACCATCGAGCAGGTGGCTCTCATGTTCGAACTCACCGCCACCGCCGGCGCCAAGATCAACAAGGGCCAGAGCCTCAAGATCGACTACGAGAAAGCAAAGGTCAACGCCTTCTAGCCGTTGCCTCCCAAATAAAAAACCGACCCTGCCGGGCCGGTTTTTTTTATTCTTATTAATCGGAAACGCACAGCGACCCGGGAAGGGGGCGGCAGTTGTAGCGGGAGGCCATGGATTCCCCATAGGCGCCGGCGGAGCGGATGGCGATGAAGTCGCCGCGGCGGCAGCGGTTCAGCACCACGCCCTTACCGAACACGTCCGAACTTTCGCACACCGGCCCGACGACGTCGTAGGTCTCCTCCGGCCCGTCGGAGCTGATGTTCTCGATACGGTGGTAGGCGTGGTAGAGCGCCGGGCGCAGGAGTTCCGTCATGCTCGCGTCGAGGATGGCAAACTGCTTGTGCAGGCCGTCCTTGACGTATAGCACGCGCGAGATCAGCGAGCCGCACGGGGCCACGATGCTGCGGCCGGGCTCGAAATGGACCGGGCACTTGCAGTCGAGGTGGCGCTTGAACACGTCGAACCAGGCCCGGAAGTCGGCGACCGGCAGATGGTTCGGATGCTCGTAGTCTATACCGAGCCCGCCGCCCACGTTGACGTCCTGCAGCTTGATACCCAGCACGTTAAGCCTCTGCACGCATTCATTTATGCGGTTGCAGAGGGCCACGAAGTCGCTCATGTCCAGAATCTGCGAGCCGATGTGGAAATGGATGCCGCGGAAGTCCAGGCCCGGGAGCTTCTGCGCAAGGGCGATGGCTTCGGGCAGCGCGGAATGGTGGATGCCGAACTTGTTCTCGGCAAGGCCGGTGGTGATGTTGGCGTGGGTGTGCGCCCCGACGTCCGGGTTCACACGTATGCTGACAGGGGCACGGCGGCCAGCGGCAAGGGCGAGGTCGCTGATAACCTGCATCTCGGCGGTCGATTCCACGTTGAAGCGGCCGATGCCGGCGTCCAGGCCGAGCTGTATTTCATCGTCACGCTTGCCCACACCGGCGAAAACGACGGACTCCGGTTTGAAACCGGCGGCGAGGGCGGCGCTGACTTCCCCGCCGCTCACGCAGTCCGCACCCAGGCCCGCCTGGGCTATGATACGAAGAATCTCCGGGTTGGCGTTCGCCTTCACGGCATAGTGGACCTGCCACGTGGGGCGGTCGGACAGCTGCCGCTTCACTTCTTCGATGGTCTGCCGCAGCAGGTCGGTGTCGTAGAAGTAGAACGGAGTCCGCAGGTCCCGGAAACGTTCGAGTGGAAATGAGCCCTTAACCATTGCCGAAAAGTTTGCTGCTGAGGGCCCTGAGCGCCGCCGCCTTGTCTTCCTCCCGGACCAGAAGTGAAATGTTGTAGTTACTGCCGCCGTAGGAGACCATGCGCACGGGGACATCCTTCAGGGCGTCCAGCACGCGGGCTTCGAAGCCCCGGTTGTTCCAGTCCATGTCGCCCACGACGCAGATTATGCACATGTCCAGGTCCACGCTCACGGTGCCGTATTTTTTCAGGTCGTGCACTATCTCGTTGAGGTAGCGGGTGTCGTCGACGGTCAGGGAGACGCCCACTTCGGAGGTGCAGATCATGTCGATGGAGGTGCGGTAGCTTTCGAATATTTCGAACACCTTGCGCAGGAAGCCGTGCGCCTGGAGCATGCGGGACGATTTGATCTTGATGGCGGTGATGTTGTCCTTGGCAGCGACCGCCTTGATGGCTCCGTTTTCCGGGATATTGTCTATCAGCGTGCCGGGAGCGGCGGGAGCGGCGGTGTTGAGCAGACGCACCGGGATGTTGGCGTAACGTGCCGGCAATATGCAGGTTGGATGCAGTATCCTGGCGCCGAAATAGGAGAGTTCGGCGGCCTCTTCAAAGTGCAGGTGGCGGACGGCGGCAGTGCCTTCGACCACGCGCGGGTCGTTGTTGTGGAGGCCGTCGATGTCGGTCCAGAGCTGTATCTCTTCAGCCTGGACGGCGGCACCGACAAGGCATGCCGTGAGGTCTGAGCCGCCCCGCTTCAGGTTGTCTATTTCCGAGCGTGAGTTGACGCAGATGAAGCCTTCGGTGAGGTACACATCGGCTTCCGGGGCCGCCGCAATAAGCTTCGACAGCCCTTCACGGATGGCGTCTGCGTCGGGCTCGCCGTTGGGATCGGTGCGCATGAAGGAGAGGGCGGGGATGAGCTGCGCGCGCATGCCCCGTTCCTCGAGAAGCGTTGCCATAAGGAAGGTCGACAAGAGCTCGCCCTGGGCCAGGATTATGCGCTCCTGCACTTCGGTGAAGACCTCCCTGGTGCAGGCACGGATGCTGCTGAATACGGCATCGGCGTAGTCCTGAGCCTTCTTTTTGGATTCTTCTTTGGCGTAGAGGTCCCCGATTAGCACGGAGTACTTTTTCTTGAGGCCGGCGATGGTGTCGCGCACGCCGTCGAGGTTGCGGTTGTACATGTAGCCGGCTATTTCCGAGAGCGAATCGCCGGTGCCGGAGACGGCGGAAAGCACCACGATGTTCTTCCCCGCCCCGCTGATGATGGACGCAAGCTCCCCGAAGCGCGCTGCGCTTCCCAGGGTCGCACTTCCGAATTTCAATACTTTCATTTATATAGCGTGATTTACTGGAGGAACTTGATATTGTCGGCGGTAAAGCTGGGGCAGGAGGCGTCGGAGGCCACGGTGACGGAAAGCGGGAGGTAGTTATCTGCGGTGGCCTGGGTGGCGTCGCTGAAGTCAGGCTTGGTGCCCACGGCGCCGCGCACCGCGCAATTCTTGATCACGGTGGGGTCGGTGGCGCTCGTGATGCGGCCGATCAGCAGGGCGCTGGTGCCGGCGGTGCCGCAGACACGCCCGGTGTTCCTGCATCCTTCCAGCGTGAAGGTCCTGGTGAGGCCGGCCACACCGCCGACGCAGCTGTCTTTTTCGGTGGAGATCACGTCGCCGTTATTGGTGCTGTCCTTTAGGTAGGAGGTGTTGGCCGTGGTGAAGCTGCAGTAGCCCATCAGGCCGCCCAGACGCAGGCCGGTGACGGTGGTGCCGGAAGCCAGAGACGCCGAATAGTCCGCCCTGACGGTGCCGTTGTTGGTGCAGTTCTCCATCTGGGTGTAGAATCCGTTGCCCACGATGCCGCCGACATGGTGGCCTTTGACATCGAGGCCGGCGTTGTTGACGCAGTCCTTGAAGAGCACCACGTCGCCCTTGTTGGTCACGGCCGCCGCGATGCCACCGAATTCGACGGTGTTGGTGTTGGAATACTTGCTGCCCACGTCGTTGCTGATGGAGCCCTCGAAGGTGCAGCCCGTGAATGAAGTGGCGCGCCCGGTACTGCTGCTCACCAGGCCGGCGATGCCGCCTATGGCCACGTTGCGGGAAGCGGTGGAAGTGGCTTTGCCCGTGAACGTTGCGTTCACCCACACGTTCTCGAACCTGGTGTCCACTGCGCAACCGGCTACCGTGCCGATGGCTATGTGGCCGGAGCTTATGCCGGTGCTGTTGAAGCTCATCCGGGCCTCCTCGAAGCGGACGTTGCGCACGGTGGCGCCCTCCAGAGCGCCGAAGAAGCCGCACACGTTGACGGTGTTGGTGCTGACCTTCAGGTTGAGGCCGATGATGCTGTGGCCCTGGCCGTCGAATGTGCCGGTGAACGCTGTCGCGGGCACGGGGATGGCGTTGTAGGCCACTGAGGCGCAGTTTCCTATGGGCTCCCAGGGGGTGTCGGGCATCTCGATGTCTTCCAGCAGCACCACGTCTCCGGAGGCGTTGCAGTAGCTGGAGATGTCGCCGCCGGCGTTGACCACGGCCGCGAACGACTGCAGTTGCGCAGGGGTGCGGATGCCGCTTTCGCCGGGCACCACGTCGCCAGGGTCGGTGCTGCCGCTTCCGCCGCCTATACCCTCGCCGGGCACTACGGAGGAAGCGTCAGGATTGCGCCAGGAATCTATGCTGCCGATGACCACGTCTTCGGCTATCTGCCTGAGCTTGGCCGCCGTAGCCGCGGGCACCGTGCAGTCGGGGGCGTTGGCGTCGAACCTTTCGCCGTAGAGCATAAGGTAGTTCACGCACGCTTTAAGGTAGGCGCCGTTGATGCCGGGATGCTTGTTGTCAGTGTGGTAGAGAGAGATGCCCTGGGCGCGCGCTTTCTCGAATGCGCTGCCGATCGGGGACAGCCATGTCTTCTGCTCCGCAGTCACGAGCAGGGCGCCGCCGAGCAGGGCCTTGTCGAAGATTTCGTAGCTGCCGAAACCGTTGTAGTTGGTGCTGCCGGCGTAGGCCCAGGTGGCCTCGATCATGGGCTGGACGGACGGAGAGTGCTGCTTTATCAGGTCGAGAATCTTTTTGGTGTCCGTCATCACGGCCGCGTTGACTTTGGTGTCGGCGTAGTAGTCGGCGTGACGGGTGGACATGTCCTGGAGCAGGGCGAGGTCGTAGCCGCCTTCCTTTATGACGGCCTGCGTGCGCTCGAGCGGGTAGTGCTCGCCGAAGTCCTGTCCGCCCTTGAGGTGGGTGCGCATGCGCATCACGTGCCCCTGTGTGCGGGCTATCTCCTTGAGCATGAAATCGGTACCGTAGTAGTAGGTGAACGAATTGCCGATCACGAGGGTCTTTTTGGTGTCCTTCACGGGCGAGCCCTGATAGATGTCGATGTGGCAGGCTTGCCAGGTGGAGTTGATGAAGCTCAGGTACGCGCCGGTGGAGGGAGTGAGTGCGGCTCCGGAATTGGCGAAGTTGCCGACAGCCCGGATGCGCATCTTGAGGTCTTCGTTCTGCAGCGCCTTGGAGAGGGTGAAGCTCTGGGTGAAGGTGGTGTACTGGTAGGCGCTGAAGTACTTTACGTAGAATGAATATTTCAGGGAGGCGTTTTCGGTGGCGGCCAGGAGGTCTTCGTCGACCGTCCGCCAGGCGCCGTCGTCCCAGTATTCGAATATCCAGTATTTCGGGGAACTGCCGTTTGGCGCCATCAGGCTGGTCATGAAATCGACGGAGGTGCCGGCGGCGAGGGTGAGCGACGGCCAGGTGAAGAGGATGCCGTCGCCCGGGGCCACGTTCGACACCGAGAGGCGGTTGGAATTGACACAGCGCACGGGCCCGGAAGCGCCGCCTTCGCGGGTGAAGGTGCTGATGAAGGCTTTGCCTGCGCCGTCTCCCTGCTGGGCAGGGAAACTGTTGCTGCCGGTCCAGGCGGTCTGGCCGGAGCTCACGTTGCTGCTGGTGTTCTGCCAGTTGGCGGTGAGGTGGAGATACGCTGCCGGCGGCTCCGGATCGGGGTCTGGATCGGGGTCTGGGTCCACGGGGGGATCCGTGGTCTGGCCGGGGTTATCCTTGTCCGGATCGGGCTCGGGTTCAACTTTCGGCTCGCAGGCGGCGCAGAGAAGCAGCGCGGCCGCGAAAAGCAGTATACGTCTCAGTTTCATGTCGCATTCGGTTGACGATGCTAAGATAATCATTTTTGAGTATCTTTGTGCCATGCAAAAAGGCAAACGAATACTGATGGCCGCTATCCTCGTGCTGCTGGCGGCGGCTTGCACTCCGAGCCGGTGTACGTGAAATAGCAGGCAAGGCGGATCACTCAAAGACGCAGAGGGACTCGTCGGTAGTTTTTCCCGCAAAAAATCGTATCTTTGCATTTCCGATATACGGATATGCTATGGAAGCTCAAGATATACTGAAAGATGTACCTTTTATCCTCCTTTATGGGGGCGTGATTATGCTGAGCGTTGTGGCGGCGCTCTACCTGCTGTTTCGGCGCGGGAATGCCATTGCCCCGGAGGTGAAGTCTCCTCTGCGTCTGCGCCGGTGGGCTGCTGCCTTCATGATGGCGTCTGCGATAAGCCACGTGTGCTGGTTGTTCTACGCCTTCTATCCTACGTCAACAGTTTATTCGATTGTCTGCAGCCTGGATCTGCTGATGCTGTTCCCTTCCATAGCAGGTATCTTGGTGTCTATGTTGCAAGACAGGCATCGGCCCGTCTGGTCCGTTTTAGTGGCGCTGGTCCCTGCTTTCCTGCTGTTGGCCATATGTATCATCAAGGACGATGATGCGCTTTACCTTCCGCTTAGCATCTATGTGATTGCATTATATGCATCGATCTTGCTGTATATGTTTTTCGCCGTCCGTAAATATGGGCGTTGGCTAAGGGATAACTATGCAGACCTTGAGAACAAGGAGGTTTGGCAAAGCTTGATTTTTCTGGCTCTTTTCCTGCTGTTCTTCGTCATGTACAGCAGCACCTCCGCAGGCAGCCCCGTACTCGTATATATTCTTCAAATAGACTGCATCATCCTCGTAGCGCTGCTGCTGTGGCGGGTGGAAACACTGCAGGAACTGAGCGAAATCACTGCGCCGGAAGCCGCGCCAGGGAAACAGGAGCAGGAGCATCCGCAGGGGAAAAAAGCAACAGCATCGACACAGCCGGCTGCACCCACCAAGATCGGCACCCTTCTCAAAAAGCATTGCGAGAACAAGCAGCTCTACCTGCAGAACGACCTCTCCCTGACCCAACTCGCCAACGCTATCGGCACAAACCGCACCTATCTGAGCCATCACTTCGCCCAGCAGGGCATCACGTATAACGCCTACATCAACGGCCTGCGCATCCGCCACTTCATCAGCCTGTATCATAAGGCGACAGCCGAGCATCGTGAGTTCACCGCCCAGCAACTGGCTTTCGAGAGTGGGTATCACAGCTACAGCACATTCATCGCCGCATTTAAGCAACACACCGGAAAGACAGTGACGGCCTGGATGCGCGACCAGGCGGAGTAGTTTTTCCCATTCCGCCACTTTCAGAATTTACAAATTGACTTTCAGAATCTACAAACAGTTTCTGAATTTTCAATAATAGTTTCAGCAATCACAAAAAACGCAAACGGAAGCCCCGTACCTATTGTAAATATGGGTAGGGGGGGGGGTATATTTGTTATTCATTTGTATACCTGATGAGGTTGAAATTATTTTGGTTCACACTTGCCTCCCTGACCCTTGCGGGGACTTCCCTATCCGCGCAGGAAAAGAAGGATAATCCGCTTGATTCCCTCCGGCGCGAATCCATCTCCCTGGGCACCAATCTGTTGTACTGGGCAAGCGGCACCCCGAACGCCCATTTCTGGATTCCGGTCGGCGACAACGTCACACTCGGTCTCACCGGGGGCCTGAAGCCCTGGCCGCGCTGGTGGCCCTGGGACAACGACCCGAAAATCGACAGCAAATGGCGCCATTTCGCAATAGTGCCCAATTTCCGCTGGTGGCCGGAAGCCAATTATGACGGATTCTTCCTCGGAGCCGACCTCCTCTGGACCCACTACAACGTCGGAGGAGTCACATTCCCCCTCGGCTTGTATCCCGAAGTGCGCGAGCATCGCCTCCAGGGTGATTTCCTCGCGCTCGGTGTCACCATCGGCTATTCCTGGTGGCTCACAAAGCATCTCAGGCTTGAGGCGGAAGCCGGAATTGCCGCCGGCTACAACCGGGCACAAAGATACCAGTGCGCCTGGTGCGGCGCCGACCTCGGCAAGACCACCGGACCCGGCGTAGTCCCGAAGCTCGGCCTCAACCTGGCGTACAACTTCTTCCGCGAGAAGAAGTCATCCGAGAACATAGAAATAATCGAAAGCCCCGCAGACACCCTCAGGCGTCCCAACCCCGTTGATCCTCCGCCCGCATTCCTGGCCGAACTGCCTAAGGTCGAGGATTGGAAGGGCATAGCCGGCCAGCTCGAGAAGACCCATCCTGTGCTGCGCCAGTCCAGCGAATACCAGCCCTATACCCCGGACCGCATACTCCGCAAGGAAGCGTCCCCTCTGTATGTCTTCTTCCCGCTGGACAAGTCCGTCTTGCTACGTGAGTTCGACGAACCCACGGCACGCGGCGCCAACGCCCACCGCGACAACGGCCCCGTCCTCGACGAGATAATGGACATCACCTCAAAGATTCTCGCCGACACCACAAGCAGCGTCACCAAAATCCAAATCATCGGCCTGGCGTCGGTGGAAGGCAAGCCAGGGCACAACCAGGCCCTGTCCGACGCCCGTGCACTGGCCCTGCAGCGCTATATCCAGGAACGTCTTGACATAGACGACAGCATGTTCGACATCACCGGCGGCGGCGCGGCATGGGCCGAATTCCGCGACGAGCTGAACGACCTTCGCCTCTCAGGCGGCGGAGCAGGCCTGACTGCAGGGCAGCTGGAGAAACTTATCGGGATTATCGATTCCGAGCCCGATCCCGCCAGGCGCGAGGCCGCCATCAAGAAAGCCGACGGCGGCTCCCTCTACAAGACCCTCCGCCAGAACATCCTCGGCGACCAGCGCAACTCCGGCTACCTCCGCATCTATTATGACTACGTGCCCGACGAATCCGCCCGCGAAATCAACGAAGGCATAGACATGCTGGCAAAGAAAGACTACAAAGGCGCCCTGAAGGCCCTGGAAGCCAAGAAAGACGACCCGCGCAGCCTCAACGCCTATGCCGTGGCCCTGTTCTACAACGAGCACGAAGCCGAAGCGATGGAGATACTCCGAAAGGCGGCCGGGACCGACGAAAACGCCGCCGCGAACCTCCGCCAGCTTGAAGACATAGCGGCAAAACGCGCCGCCTACGAGCAATACCTGCTGGACATGCAGGAATACGCTAAACAAAAATACGGCAAATGAAACACGTCTTCGGCTTACTGATTCTCCTCTTCGCATTCACCGGCTGCTGCCTGGTGGACGAAGACCTGTCGGGATGCCCGGACGAATACGCCATCGACTACGAAATGCACCTTGTCACCAACGTGAAGACTGAAATCAACACCGTCCTCGGGCTCGAGGCCGACGTCCACGTGGCCAAGGCGCTGCGCGAATACCTGAAGGATATTTTCTCCGATTTCGCACACGACGTGGACCTGTCATTCTACGACTACAACGAACCACGCCCCGTGCTGGAGCACTTCAGCGACATCATTGACGCCAACCAGACCAGCTACACCCTGCACCTGCCGGTCCATGAATACATGCACCTCGCCGTCGCGAACATAGCCGACAATCATCTGGTCGGCCTCGACTCCGAGCAGAACTGCGGCACATCCCGCCTGCTGCAGGGCGCGCCAGACGCAGACGGCATGATACGGTCGCACAATACCGGACTCTTCACCGCCCGACTCCCCATGCAGATATTGGAAAACACCAACCAGGACTTTCTGGTGCAGCTGTATATGGCCAACTGCGCGACAGCCCTCGTGGTGGATAAGACCGACGCCCCGGAAATCAACGGCCTGACCGCGTTCACTTCCGGTTTCGCCGATTCTTTCAACATAGCCGACAGCACTTTCGTGTTCGGGAGCAACACGTCCGTGCGCGCCGACAAACTGCAGACAGAAGAAGGCATAGAAGACTGCTACGTGACCGTGCAGTTCCCCTCAAGGGAGCCGCCCCAGACCAAAGTCGTGATCGAAACCACCGACCCCTTCATCGCCGACAATGCCGACGAAGCCCTCTGGGAATGGGCGATCTACGTCACTCTTCCCGACGGCAGCATCACCCTGACCCGTCTCGGCCTCGTGAAGCCGCTCCGGGCAGGACAGCTTAAGATTATACGCGTCCACATAGGAGGCGACGGCAGCATCATACCCGACGACGAAAGCACTGCCGTGAGCGTGGAACTCAACTGGCAGAATGCCGGAGAACACAATATAGTTTTGTAGGAAATGAAATCATTTATCAATATTCATTTTTCACTTATGCGTAAAACAATCTACTTTGCACTTGCAGGGGCGATAGCGCTTGCAAGCGTTGTCGCGTGCAACAAAGAAGGCACCGACAACCCCAACTACAACAAAGAGACGAATGAGGTCCTGACCAGCTTCGTCTTCAACGTGGCCACGGCTAACACGCCGCAGACCAAGATGACCTCCGCCAACACCCAGGCCACCTCTTCCGACGGCTTCCGCGGCATCCAGGACGCGCGCCTGCTGAGCTTCCTCCGCAGTTCCTCACTGGCGGACGGCAGCCACATCCACGACGTGACTACCGCCAACAAGCAGTATGCTCTCGGACACGTGATGTCTCCCTCCGACGCGACTACGGACCAGTCGAAGAGTCACCGCGTCATCGAGCTTGCCCTCCCCAACGAGACCAATACGCTCATGTTCTACGGCAAGGCCCCGAAGACAGGCGAGAACGCCGATTTCGCGCAGGGCAAGATTAACTATCTCGCTGATGTCACCAACGCCAACGCCACTGACCTGAGCCACTATGACTTTGAGCTCAACCGTATCGTTGACGTCAACAGCTCCGGCTACAACGACAAGTTCCGCCAGTACGGCGACCTTATCCTGGCAGCCCTCAATTTCATCACCTCCGCTGAACTGAACAACGAGAACGTGACTTTCGAAAGCGTGAACTATCCTACCACCCTCAAGTGGACGGAGTTTGTCACGATTTCCGATGCAGGCGCCATCACCCCTGCCACCAAAGACCCGTCCGACGGCTCCCCCATGTGCTCCATCGGTGAGATTCTCGGCGAGAGCCTCGCCACACTGGCAACCATAAACCTAGGGGAAGTCCGTGCCGGTTCCGGTCCCGCCATCTCCCGCACCATGGGCGACCTCCTTGTGGTCATGAACAACATCCACGCCTACACACCCAACACCCTTTATGAGGCCAAGGCTAAAGCGCTGGCCGACAAGATCAAGAGCAGGATTGAAAGCTGCTTCGAAGGCACTGCCCCCACCCTCACCTGGAAGGTGGTTTCCGACGTTGTGACTGCAACCAGCTACGCCGGCAACACCTCCGATATCATCCGTATCGGGTCTACCGGTTCCGCCCTTGACGAGTACCCTATGATTGCCTTCAACCTGCCTGCCGGCTGCTCGCAGGTCACTGTCACTACCACCAAGTCCACCGACACCGACGGCCGCGTCACAACTCCCGGCACCATCACCTGGAGCTATCTCGCCAATGTGCAGGTGTTCAGCGCCAACAGCACAACCTCCTGCTACAGTGTCTACTATCCTGCCGAGATCTGCTACTGGGGCAATTCCCCTATCCGCGTGACTAATGAGAACGTGATCGAATCCGAGTATCCCCAGGGCGTTGCCAACTGGGACGCAGACGCTTCCTGGACCTCCAAGAACTGGGTCAAGAACGCCCACGTGGTCTCAACCACCCGCAGCGTTGCGATGCAGTACAACATCAACTACGGCACCGCCCTCCTCAAGAGCAACGTCGGCTACAGCGCCGCCGTGCTGCAGGACAACAACCACGCCATCCAGGTGGCCAAGAACCCTGCCCTTAGCGCATCCGACGAACCGAATGCAGAGATCACCGTCACCGCAAGCACCTTCAAGCTGAAGGGTATCCTCGTCGGCGGCGTGGCCACCAAAGTCGGCTGGAACTTCCTGCCCGTATCCGGCAGCACTTTCGCCCAGTGCATCTATGACAAGGCGATTGCTTCCGATGCCATTCCCGCCAGTGGCCAGGGCGCCGACAACTACACCCTTGTCTGGGATAACTGGAACGAGGCCAAACGCGGCCAGAAGCAGAATGACGTCTACATCTGCCTCGAGTTCGAGAACAATTCCGGCAAAGACTTCTGGGGCCAGCACAATATCATCCGCAACGGCGGTATCTTCTACATCATCGGCAAGCTCGATCCCGACGCCGGCCGTTCCACCACCGACCGCAGCGAAGGCGTGACCTGGCCCACCGACGGCCTGCAGTGCCTGCCTCCTCACAAAACCGACGGCACAACCCTCAAGGAGCGCCGCGTGTTCATCCAGGATTTCATGACCACCGCCAACTTCAAGATCGGCGCCACCTCCCTCCAGAGCGCCTACAGCACCGTTCCCGACCTGCGCAGCACGCAGATTTCCCTCGGTCTGAGCGTCGACCTCAAGTGGGAGACCGGTCTTGTCTTCAACAATGTGGTCCTCGGCCAGTAATAATTAAGATTCTTCCGATGAAGCGGATTACCCACATGATGGTTCGTGCCGCGGCGCTGCTGCCGCTGGCATGGACTGTCGCGTGCGTGTCCGCTTCGCCGGACAGAATTCCCGGCACCGGCTCTGACGGCTCAGGCATGGTGGAGACCATGATGGCCATTTCGCTCAAGACGAGCAGCGGCCGCCCCGGCACCAAGATGCAGGACTCCGTCACCCAGGCCAGCGCCACCACCGACTATACGGTCTTCAGGGGTATTGAACAACTGGTCATAATCCCCTTCGCGACCCGCGGTCCGGTGTCCGCTTCGGATCCGCGTCTGGGCCGGAACCTGGAGCTGCCGCACACCGGCATAGCTCCATCCTTCGGCACGGACGCGTCCGACGGCACACTCCCGGGCCTCGTCCTCAACAACAATTCCCATCTCTACCGCAGTGTTTACGTGAAGTCCGGCACTTCTTCCGTGCTGGCCTACGGCAAAGCCATAGACGACCAGTCTGTGGCTGCGACGCCTTTGGACTCCGTGGACTTCAAACGCCGCAACGGAGTGCTGCTGGCCCACGGGACCATGTCGGCGCAGTCGCCAGCCGATATCAGTTTCACCCTGGAGCCATTCATCAGCAGCGCGCAGCAGGTGTCGCTGGACAACGATAAACAGCAGATTCTTACATATCTCAACAATATTGCGGCCGCCTCCGTTTCCGTCAGCGGACGCACAATCAGGTGGGGCTCACAGACTACATGGACCTACACATGGTCCAATTCGGGCAGCTACAACAACCATCAGACCCTTGTCAACGCATTTGCGACACTGACCGGAAGCGGACTTCCTTTCTCCGGCTCGACCAATGCGATAGAGCAGATGCTCACGGATGTATACAACAGCCTGTACAGCATTGCCAACTCCACATCGGCAAGCAGCAGCTACAGCCTGTCTTATTATCCAGGATCTTCCGGCAACACCCAGTCAACATATTATTACGTCTACCAGCTCGCCCGCGACATCCGCAACCGCATCGCCAATTCTACTTACGTAAACACCTCAGGATCAGGAAACAACGTCACCATCAGCTTCAACAGCTCGCACTCAGGCTTCCCTTCTTCGTACGGTGTGCCGGAAGGCGCCGTAGCGCTGGAGTGGAACGGCAGCGAATTCGCGGAAGTCTCGGCGGCAAGCAGCACGCTCGCCCCCATAGACGCCTTTTGTTATCCTCCAAGCTTGTGGTACTGGACCAACAGCACAGTCAAGACCTCCAAAGACAATTCGGTCACAGAAGAGTATACATCTTCCAACGCCACTTGGGGAGACATACTCAGCAACTACGTCTCCGGTAGCACCGTCCTTCCCGGCGTGCTCTCCACTGCCATCAAGGAACCGCTGCAGTATGGAGTCGCCCAGCTGCGCCTGAGGTTCAATTTCGCAAGCTCCGCCGGAGGAACCAACTACCTGCTGGACAGCCACAACGAAATAGTCTATGTCAACAATTCCAACTTCCCCTTCACCGGAATTATCATAGGCGAGCAGCGGGACCTCAACTTCAATTTCACCCCGGCAAGCGGCAACAACTACGTTTATGATTCCGACGTCTACGACAACGGCACGCCCAAGGCGTGGATAGCTTCGTCCGACGCCGGACTCTCCTTCAAACCGGTACATACCCTCGTCGTGCAGACCGATGCACACGAGAATGTGCACTATGCGCTCGAATTCCGCAATGACAGTGGCAGCCCATTCTACGGCGTCAACGGCTGCGTCGTGGCCCCGGGCAGCAGATTCTACCTTACCGGCATCCTGTCAGTAACGGATGCCGTCAACAATTCGGGAGAGCCTATTGCCAGCGTCTTCGTCCAGGACCGCGTCACCGAAGTCATAGTCACGGTCAATGGCCTTGCAAAGGCGTATAACACCATCCCTGAGCTCCGCGACCCCCAGCTTGAAATCGGGGTCCAGACAGAAATGAAATGGGTCGGTTCCACTCCGGCCAACTTGCCCATGTATTGATGATGAGACGCACAGCACGCATATCCCTTGTCCTGGCAGCCCTGCTTCTTGCAGTGCTTGCCGGCTCTTGCACGCTGCGCGAACTCTTCAGCCCCGATGAGCCGCAACTGTATGTGCGCGTGAGCCTTGCCGACGCCGTGCTGACGCGCGCTGAAACCGGCACCCACAGCGCGCTGCCCACAGAGCGCACTGTCAGCAGCTTACAGGTCTGGGTGTTCCGGACAGGGGCCACCACAAGCCAGGGGCTCATCGGGTACAAGTCCCTCGATGCCGACGTCCTTGCCGCCACCGGCCTGAAGAACGGCAGCGCCACACGTTTTTCGATAGCCATAAGCGACGAGTTGCTGCAGGAGAATCCACGCCCCAACGTGGACGTGTATGCAGTTGTCAACGGTGTCTCCGCAGGCTTTACGCTCGACAAGTTCCCCGACGCCGCAGGCGACTGGGCCAGGGTTTCGCCTGCTGATCTTGCTTCTTTCGTCCTTGACGAGAACCTGTTCGGAGTCACCGACCTGGTGACCGAAGTGCCGGCGGCCGGGCTTCCCATGGCGGGAATCATACGCAACGAGCCCATGACGGGAGACTTCCCCGTGCTCAGTATCAGCACCGTGAGCCTGACGCGTGCCGTGTCCAAACTGCGTTTCGTTTTCTGCCAGATGACGGATAACGGCTCGCCAGTGGACGAATTCCACATCACCGGAATCTCCCTGAGCGGACAGATCGGCAGGGACGAGAAACTGTTCACCGACCAGACGTTCAGCACCAACACCTTCCTCACCCGGCTCTTCGACTCCAGCGGCTACGTGACGCTCGACAAGTCCTGGACATCAGCCTCCGGGCTTCCGATTGTCGCGAACAACCCGTCCCCCGGCGACTACCTCTACACCACCGGCATGAGCGCACAGGAATATGAAAACATCATTGACGGCGGTGTTTCGAGAGGCGTGCTGAGCCAGTGGGGCCTCACCTACCTGCGCGAGACCGACAGACAACTCACGGTCAGCATCGACTACACCGTTGGCGTAGGGGCTTCGATGCGCAGCAAGACCGCCACCTTCACCATGAACGCGCCTGGTGACTTCACCCGCAACCACAGCTGGATAATCTACGCCTATTTCATCGGCGGACGCCTCGTGGTGCAACCCACAATCGTTCCCTGGATTGCAGGAAACGACAGGCTTAGCTTCACCACCACTGGATCCACCGAGCTCGGCTACGAGAAGCCCTGGCTGCGCTACGACCTCGACAAGCAGGCCTGGACATGGGACGACACATGGCTGGTCGTGGCTTACGGCTACGAAGGCGGTTCGGTCGGCCGTCCCCTCAGGTCCATAATGTTCACCCTGGAAACGGTCAACAGCAACAATCTGCGCCTGCAACTCAACAACGACAGCTTCATATTGCTGCAGGTGACCAAAGGCACTGACAGCGGAGGCAATATGGTCTACACCTACACAAAGCGGAGCCAGAACATTGACATACCAGCCTCCGGAGATAAGCAGACAACGTATTTCTACGTAGTTCCAGTGAGCGACAACGTGGTAGCCGACCCGTACGTGAAGGTGTTCCTCACCGAGCTTCACAGCGGCGACGGTCTTCCTCCCCAGAACATTCCTTTCAACCACAACCTTCCCGGAGACGAAGACCATACATCGATCCTGATATACAATCCAGGCGCCGCAGACTACGACGCCAACAAGAACAAAGTCAAACTGGACGGCAACAACCAGACAGATTTTTACTGGCTGGAGGAGGCAAGTTAGATGATGAAACGGACAGCACTCATACACGGCATACTGCTGATTGCAGCTCTCGCGGCGACTTCCTGCCTGCGGGTGAATCCAGCATTCCCGTCCGGCAGCCCCGTATTGAGCGTGCGTCCGTCTATTTTCCGCGGAGAGAGCCAGGCCGTGACCAAGGCCCAGGACACTGACGCGGTCATACATGCCGGCGACGAAGTAGAAGCCCGCGACGAATATAGGGAAAACTTCTTCGGTTCCCTGGACATCTTCGTGAAACGTCATGCCGACGCCCCCGGGACCGCCTGGTTCAAAGAGTATCACCTCAACGCCGGAGATCCGGGAGTCATCATCGACCAGACCAGATACGACTCAGAGAGCCTTTTGGACCAGGCCAAGCAGGCCCTTGCCAGCAACTGGGCGGAACAGGGCTACGAACCAGAAACCCCGTATGATATCTACGTGACGGCCAACAACCCGCACACCTCAGCTTCGGCCGCGCCTGCAAACCTCACCGCGCTCCAGGCCCTGAGCACCACCAGCAACGACATCTACCGCTACTGGCTGGACTACGTGCCTTCTCAGACCGATCCCAATTACTGGACCAACGCCCTCTGGTCGGAAAAGAAATACTTCTTGATGGACGGGAGCATCGAGGGCTGGACAATAGACCCCAGCACCCCGGAACAAATCTTCGACGTGGACCTCAAACGTGCTGCTGCCAAAATAATAGTCAACGTGAGTTTCAGCGACGAGAACACCATGCTCAAGGTGGCCGAAGCCACGCCCCAGAATCCCAATCCCACTCCCGAGCAGGATTCCGACGGCCGCGACGTGTACTGCACGATACAGGAATACATGCAGTATGTGGGCCGCACAGCAGGCGAACCCCGCTGGAAGTACGTCAACTTCAACATGACGGGCGCCGATATCGCCTGCGCAGGCGACACTATCCCGTCTGCAGGCGACCTGGAGACCGGAAGCGGAAACTTCACTCCCATCAAGATTGGCGACAGCCTCGACAACACCGAGAACTCCTTCACCTTCACCACATACACCTATCCGGTCGACTGGAGTTCCGACCAAAGCCGCACTCCATATATCCTGCTCTCCGTGTTCTACACCAGGGCGTCCGACGGCGACCAGCTGCGAAGCTACTACCGCATCCCCGTGTGCGACGAGTCCGCCGTGACGTCCCTCGACCGCAACCACATCTACATCGTGGATGTGAAAATCGGTTCTCTGGGCGCATCCAACGAATCTTTCGACGCTATGGACGAGCAGCTGCGGATCGAGTATCACGTGATTCCGTGGACGGAGACCAACATGAGCCAGGAGGCTACTACGGTCAAGATCAGCGACACCAAGTACCTCACCATCATCCCCACGGAATACCTCCTCAAGGGTGACGGGGTCCAGAGCGTCGATCTGCAATGGTATGCGTCCGTATCCACCGACGACAACCGTATCGTGGACATTGACCCCTCGTCCCTGCAAGTCTCATACGTCAACTACCAGGGTGTCACCACCGACATAAAAGGGACAGTCACAAAACAGGTACGCAACAACAGCGGCACGCTGGTCACGGCGACTGATGCAAACACCGACGGCAAGAGGGACATCGTGATCACTTCCACGGCGCCCACAAGCACCGCTGCCGGGGAGACACTCAAGATTACAGTCACACCGGGAGGCCTCATAATAGTGGAATCCCAGGCTCTCGACAGCCGGGCAATCAAGAATATTTCATTCACGGTGTATCTCAAGAACGCCAGCGGTGTGGATCCTGTCACAGTCAACATACGGCACTTCCCTCTCGACAACATCCAGTCCATTGCGGGATCATGGTCGTCGAGGTGGGACAAAGACAAGACCGCAGCCTCTCCAGGCACAGGGCAATGGGTAGATTACGACCGGGATAATGGTCATTCCTACAACACCGCCAATGTGAAGTACACCGAAGGAAACAGTTTTATCGCCAAAGTGTACAACAGTTCGGACAGTAAAATCTACGCCATAAATGTGACCCGCAGCGGGAACTCCAGCAACTATCAATATGCTTATTCGAGGGCCACAAGCCAGGCGTCGAGGGGATATAATACCTATAGCGAAGAATCCGGCTATCAGAGTCAGCGCAATTCGGCCATGACAAGCCTTACCAATAATCAGATGTACGTTATACAGGTCACAACCACAAGCAACAAATACGTACTCGGACGACCTGTAATGGGCAGCGACAACCTGTCTCAGGACAAGGTGGTTTCGCCGGCATTCATGATTGCTTCACAGCTGGGCGCAACAGTCGAATACAGCAATTCCACCCTTGCTTCATCGCATTGTACTTCGTATATGGAAGTAGGCACCGACGGTACGAGATACGTGGGATGGCGGCTCCCGACAGAGCAGGAGATTGACTTTATCATTGAATACCAAAAGAATACGTCCGCCGCTTACAACCACACGCTGGCTCCGGTGCTCACCGGTTACGGATACTGGGCCCTGTCAGGCGTCCAAAAGAACACTACATACACATCCGGAGGATCCAATCGTGTACGCTGCGTGCGGGACATGACGCTTGAAGAAATCAACAAACTCAACAGGACAGGAAACTGATGAAAAGGCTGGTGTACATATTAGCTGTGCTGATGCTTCTGGCGGCAGTTTCCTGCCGTAAGGAAATCCTGTATCTCCAGTATCCCGGAGTGCCGGCTGAAACGATACATGAACTCGGCCTGGACGAGCCTGAAATGCCGGTGCGCATAGGATTCTACCTGCAGGAGGATGAAACGGCAGGGCCCGGCACCCGCAGCAGCATTGTGGGCGGCACCGAAGACCCGTCGGAGTTCATTAAAGACATGTACATGGTGTGCTTCACCAAAGAAGGCATCTACCTGGGATGGCGTAAGGCCGTGCTGATGGGCAGCGAGCAGCTTTACACCCACACTTCCGGCATAGTTTGCCAGGGACGTGAACTGTTCGAAGGCACCGTTCCTTCCAGGACAGCCCGTATCCATTTCGTCAGCAACGTGGGTATCGGGGTTGCGGATGGCTATGCTCCGCCAAACATTCCGGGCAACGACCAGGTAGGAGGCAACGAAAACACCCTCGTGAAGTCTGCAAGGATGTGCGTCGGGCTCTCCAATACCACAATCTGTTACTGGGGCTTCCACGGCGAAGCCAGCTCGGAAGACATGAAGGCATGGCTGGCGGTGGCCGATCCGCAGCCGGACGGCTCCGTCATATATGGCAAGAAGGAAGGATCGAACGTGCACCTGATTCGCGACCGCGCCCGCGTGGACTTCGGCTATATGCTTGATTTCCCCCGCACTTCGGAGCAGGTGGAAGATGGACAGACGATAACGGTCAACGGGGTCGGCTACACCATCCACGGCGGCAAGATCACCATCAACGGCAGGGATTTCGAAATCGAGAAAAACCCCACCGACTACACCATAAAGGAGATATGGTGGATACTGTCCAACGGACTCGACAAGGGCTACCTGGCCCCTTACCACGACGAGGACCCCAACGACCATTTCTCCGGCTACTTCGACCCGGACGCCACGCCCCCGCTGCTGGAAGACAGGCTCACTCCCTACGACAAAGCCGACGCCGCACGCTACACGGCTGCGGAGTCCGACATGGTGCAGGTCTACGACGGCACAAACTCCATATCCAATTCGCTGTTCCTCTTTGAAGACAACAACAATCCCGGCGATCCGCCGAAAATCATTGTGAAGGTGGTGTATCAGGTCGACGGCCAAAGCGGCACCAAGACCAAGTACCACACCCTTATGATGCTCAACGAGGTGCAGGAGCCCTGCAAGATCTACCGCAACCACAACTACACCCTTGACATCTTCGGTCTGCCCTGGGAGGGCTTGGGTTATGCTTCCTTCGAGGATGCGGTCAATTCGGTCACCTATTCCAACAACCAGACAGTGACCATCAGCGAGAATGTGCCCGCAGTCAACGACGGACGCTTCCAGCTGTCCATAACCGGCGACACCAACCTGATCTTCCAGGACCCTTCCCTTGTTGGTACCCAGCAGACCATTACCTTCAAATACACAGCCATGGTCAGCTCCGAGTCCACTTCAGAGATCACCATAGACTCTTTCTCTGCCAAGTGGACCGAGGAGGTGCGTTCTTCGTTTGCCAGCAACACGGTCTCGATTTCCGAAGTCAGCAACGACGGGACCACATTTACCGGCCACATAACATTCACCCTCGGCACGACCATCAACGAGTCCCTGCAGAACGGTCAGATCGAGCTCCGCGACAAGCACACCGGCCTTTCCCGCTTCATCAACGTATACACAATCTCACAATTCAATTTCCTGCCAAGCGGCAGCAGCGCCCTGCAGCTGGTCAAGACAGGAGGCACCCGTATGGTCAACGGAGCATCCTGCGACACTTATAAACTGGATGTCAGGATTCCGGGGAACTATCCGCTCGGCCTGTATCCAATCAAGATCAGGATGGCCACGACAACGCTCAATCCGTTCAGGGCCGAACGCAGGTCGACCGGCAACAGTACGGTGGAGCTCACGGAAGATGAGGTCTCAGTGTATATGGAAGGCACCGAAAACGGGACGGTGCTCGACGGCGAGACTCTTTACGGCATGATCTTCACAACGGCCGACGCCGACAAGCTGGAATGGAATTACCATGCAGCCGGTGAACCTTGGAACTTCTGGTGTATCTACACGATCATCAACAAACCCACGGTCGAGCAGAACGGTTCCACCGTGGAGGATGAAGTGGATAAGATATATACAATCTACCTGGACGACATACGCCCGCTCCGCGCCGAAGCAAACCGCGCCGACGATGTCGGCCTGTTCCTGAAAATCAAGTATTTCGGACCGGCCGTGGCCATCAGCTACCAGCCGTAGCTGCTCCGCGCACTCCGAGCCGGTATACGTAAAATAAACCACGTGCACTGGACGGCTTCAGGAATATGACCTGGGGCCGTCCGTTTTATATAAAAAGTTCCATGTGTTCTTGTTTTGTAACTAAAATATAGTTACATTTGCAGGGCTATGGGAACAAAAGAAAAACTTCTGGCGCGATTGAAGCGCCTGCCGGCAGACTTTACTTTTAAAGAAGCTGCACGATTGTTATCTTTGCTCGGATATGAAAAAAACGACAAGGGTAAGACTTCCGGATCAAGGGTTTTGTTTATTGACAAACAAAACAGAAAGATCTTACTTCATCGCCCTCATCCTGAGAGTGTTTTAAAAGAGTACACTTTAAAGCACATTATTGACAAGCTTACTAGAAACGGAGATTTGTAATATGAACACACTGAAGTATAAAGGATACATCGGTTCGGTCGCTTATAGCGAACCGGATAAGGTTTTTTTCGGAAAATTAGAAGGAATCGACGACCTGGTCAACTACGAAGGTGAATCAGTTGCAGAGCTAACCTCTGCTTTCCACGAAGCGGTAGAGGATTATCTGGCGTTCTGCGACGACCACGGCCTGAAGCCTGAGAAGAGCTACACTGGCACCTTCAACGTCAGGATACCCCCTATGACACATCGCGAAATCGCCAATCGGGCCAGCGAGGCCGGCATTTCGATCAACGCATTCGTCAAAAAAGCATTGACCGAAGCCGTAGAGAAGCCATGGCCTGCAGCGTGGAGTCTTGTGCAAGGGTATGGTCCCGATGCGCCAGAGCCCGCCATGCTGATGGATAATCCGCCGGAGTTTCATTATGGAACGAAGGAGTCTCTCAAACTGAGTGTCCCCGCCAAGGATGTCGCGCTTGCGAAAGAAATCGCCCGCCGTATGGGCTGGAAAATAGAATAATTTCTTATCTTGGGGTGACGTCCGCAAGATTTCGGGGCCTTTGGTAATTACAGGCAGGCGGATCACTCAAAGACGCAGAGGGACTCGTCGAAGACCGGGCTGTCGACTCCGAAGAAGCGGAGTACGCTGTGATAGATGTGGTGCTGCCCCACTTCCGGCAGATCCTTGACCGTGAGCCCGGCGTTTTGGGTCCACACCAGGAAAGGTATTTCGAGCTGCTCCTTTGGCGCTATTTCCAGAGGGGTGGAATGCATATAAGTCTTATTCTCCCCGAGCGACTCGCCATGGTCGGACATATAGATCAAGCACGCACGCCTGGACGGCATGCCCTTAAGTATTTCTATCACGGAATGGATAATCCAGTCGGAATACAACATGCAGTTGTCGTACACATTGTATAGCCTGCGCGGGTCGGCCTTGTACTCGTCGATGGTCTTTCCAGCAGGCGTAAACACTTCGAACTCAGGAGGATAGCTCCTAAAATACATGGGGCCGTGGTTGGCGTACGTGTGCAGCACTATGAATTGCTTCGGCTTCGGGGAAGCAAGGATATCTTCCTTCAGTCCGGCCAGCAGGATACCGTCGTGTCTCGCATCCTCGCCGGGATACATCTTTGCCAGCGCCTTGACGTCGTAACGCTTGTCGATGTGCAGCGGCGGCTCGCCCCAGTTGCTGGTGCGCCATTCGACATCCACCCCCGCGCGGTACAGGTAATCTGGCAGGGTCTCATACAGCTCTTCAGTTTCCCAAGGCTCCAGCATGGCTTTCACGCACGCAATCGTGTATGTGTTTGACGCCTTGGCGGGCAGTGCAGTCACGCTGTCGCGCGAGGTGCAGGGGTTGGTCTCCCGTTCATAACCATAGAGGGAGAAATGGTCGCGGCGGGCGGACTCTCCGATTATGAGCACGCAGACGTCTTCCGTGTCCGTGGTGATGGTGGCGTCCGGCAGCAGTATCGCATCCGCATGCCGTTCATGCTCGGCGACGAGGAAACGGACGGAGTTGACCGTGTACGACCATGGGAGAAGCAGGCCACCGAGCTCCGTAGAGTGCCGTCTGGCATTGGGTATCTGGCCGACATTGGCCAATACGGACCCGAACCCGACCAAGACCGCAAGCAACGTGCACAGCAGGAGTTTACGCCATGAGCCGCGCTCAGGCTTCCTCTTTATCGCATATACGGCGGGCATTACTCCCAGGAATAATACGAACAGGATCAGGAACGCCGACAAGTATCCGGAAACCTCCGTTGCGCTCGAATGGAGTATGTTACCCATCATCTCCACACTCGCCAGCTGCTGATAAGTCCCGAAAAGATAAGCGGATATCGCGTTCGCTATCAAAGTGATTGCAATTACGATCCTGCCGGCCGTGCGGGCGAAGAACACCAGCAGATAGTAGAAAAGGAAGTCCAACGCCACCAGCATCAATGCCAGGAAAGCCACCACTGCGACTCCGGGACCGGCACTGTCCAGATGGCTGATTACATGGCTGAAGAAGGGCACGTGAAATGCCGCAACGGTGAATACGCCCAGAATCAGGCTGTATGCTGCCAGGCTAATGGACCTTTTCATATCTTGTGGATTCTTGATGCCGGCACTATCACTTTCATCGCCCCCGGCCTCACCGAGAGATCGAACTCGCTTCCGCCTTCCGACGGATCTCCGTCACAATGGATAGCTCCGGGATGCTCCCTGTGTATATGAAACGCAGAATCGCTGAAATGGAGCACATGCCGGCTTGTATGTGTCAGTCCCGTCATGAGCCTCGTAGCAAGGTCTGGGATCTCGAGGGTACGGAACGGCCGCACCACGATCACATCCAGCAGGCCGTCCTGCAGGGAAGCCATGGGCGCGATGCGTGCCTGGTTCCCCCACTGGTTGGCATTGGCCACGGTCACGAACACAGCCTTTCCACTCCACGATTCCCCGCTCTTCGACGTGATGGTGTAATTCTCGCCGGGATGCTGTTTCCACTCCTCCCATGCAAGGGAGATGTAGTTTGCCAGGCCCCTGCGGGTGGAGTGGGCGAAGTCCAGGCTCACGGAGGCATCAAGGCCGAAGCCTGCCGTGCACATGAAGATGTGCCCGTTCATCTCCGCCACGTCGATGTCTGTGATGCACTGTTCGTTGATGGTCCTGACAGCCATGGCCGTGATGCGGCTGCATCCCAGATGAAGCGCAAGGCCGTCTCCGCTGCCGCACGGGATGACTCCGAGTGCCTTCCCGGTGCCGGCAATGCCCCGGGCCACCTCGTTCACGGTGCCGTCTCCGCCCACGGCGACCACTATGTCCGCCCTGCTCTCGCGAGCCATGCTTTCGGCCATGCCTGCAGCATCGGTCACCAAGTATTCCGGGCTGTACTTCGAGCTGTCCAGATGCCTGCGGATGGACGCAAGCACAAGGTCTTTGCCCCGCCCTCCGGCAATAGGATTGACTATGAAATCAATTTTCTGCATCTCTGTCTCCAAATGGGATAGCAAAGGTAACAATCTTTTACTTATATTTGTAGAATCCATGCTATAAAGAATCAGACACTCATGCGAATGAACAAATAATCCATGGCAAACAAACCGCTGAATACTGATTTTCTGGACCGCGCCATCATCTTTGCGGTCAAGGCCCATTCCGGCACGGAGCGCCGCGGAAAGGGCTATCCATACATTGTCCACCCGCTCGAGGCGGTGGAGATAGTGGCCACGATGACAAAGGACCAGGAACTCCTGGCCGCGGCCGCCCTGCACGACACCGTGGAAGACACTGATGTGACGGTGGACCAGATCCGCGCAGAGTTTGGCCCCCGGGTCGCAGAGCTTGTCGCCGCCGAAAGCGACGAGATGCCCGCAGGCGTGTCCGAGGAGGACAGCTGGCACGACCGCAAGCGGGCCGCAATCGACAGGCTCTCCAAAGCCAGCCGCGACGCCAAAATCGTGGCCCTCGGCGACAAGCTGTCCAATATGCGGGCCATCGCCCGCGACTTCTCCGTCCAGGGAGATGCTTTCTGGAATCTCTTCCATGCCAAAGACCCCAAGGACCATGAGTGGCACTACCGCGGCCTTGCGGAAGCCCTCAAAGAGCTGGACGGCACCTTCGCATATCAGGAATTCGTTAAACTTATAAATCAAGTATTCGCATAATGGAAGCAATCAAGATATCCCTGGACGATTACGTCCTCTCCGGCGGGGGCTTCAACGGAGAAAGCTATGACTTCAAGGGCGACCCTTCGGTGATGCTCAAGCTCTATTTTCCCGGGAAGATCCAGCAGCCGCTGGACGAGATGATCCTCGCCCGCAAGGTTTACGAAATGGGCATCCCCACACCGGAACCCGGGGAATACGTGGTCACGGAAGACGGCCGCTACGGCATCCGCTTCAAGCGCATCCTGGGCAAGAAGTCCTATTCCCGCGCAACCGGCGACGAGCCGGAGAAGGTGGCACAGTTCGCCTCCGAATTTGCACAGATGTGCAAGCAACTGCATTCCACGCACGTGGACACTACGCAGTTTGAAAACGTCAAGGACAGATACTTCAGGCTGTTGGCGGAAAACCCGTTCTTCACGACTGCAGAGAAGGATAAGCTTTCCCGCTTCATCGCCGACACCCCCGATGAGGATACCGCCATCCACGGAGACCTCCAGTACAGCAATGCGATCTTCGTCGGCGACAAGCGCTATTTCATCGACCTGGGAGATTTCTGCTGGGGCAACCACCTCTTCGACATCGGCATGGTCTATCTTTGCTGCTACCTGAGCGGCGAGGACTTTATCAAGGAGACCTTCCACATGCCCAAGGCGGTGGCCATGAAGTTCTGGGACAATTTCGCTCCGGTGTACTTCGGCGAAGGTGTTCCGCTCAAGGAAATAGAGGAACTGGTCCGCCCGTATGCCGGCCTCAAGACCCTGATTATCGAGAGAGACAGCAAGTGCCCCATGCCGGAATTCCGCGCAGCCCTCAGTTCCATCATATGAAAAAACTGATTCCACTGGTACTGCTCCTGCTGGCCGCGGAGGCCGCCCTGGCCCAGGACCGCTTTGTGTTCACTCCGCAGTGGACGGCGCAGGCTCAATTCGCCGGCTATTATGTGGCGCAGGAGATGGGGTTTTACAAGGACGCCGGATTGGATGTAGAGATTGTGCATCCGTCCATCACCGTTTCCGCCATGGACCGCATCAGGCGAAACGAGAGCCATGCCACCACGCTGCAGCTCTGCCAGGCGATAGAAATCGCAGATGGCGGCATACCCCTGGTGAACATACTCCAGACCTCGATGAACAACGCCATGGTCATCGCATCCCGCAGGGGCGTGGATCCGCTCACCCAAAAAGGCGCCCGCGTGGGTATTTGGAGTGCGGGGTTCGGCCAGCTGGCCATCTGTATGAGCATCAAAGAAGGCCTGGACTACGAATGGATACGCTTTGCCACCAACGTGAACCTGTTCATCAAAGGGGCCATAGACGCCACGCTGGGAATGAGCTACAATGAGTATTACCAGCTGATCCAGGCCGGTTTTGAGCTGGACGACAAGAACGTGTACCGCTTCTGCGACCACGGCTACAACGTCCAGGAAGACGGCGTGTATATGACCCGCGGCTATTACCGGAAACACAAGGAACAGGCCCGCAAGTTCGCCGAAGCCAGCCGCCGCGGATGGGAATGGGCAGCCGGACATCCGGAGGAGACTCTGGATATCGTTATGAAGTATGTTACGGCAGACCACATAGCCACCAACCGCGTACTGCAGGAACTGATGCTGGCGGAAATACTGAGGCTGCAGGTCGACCGCGAATCCGGCGTTCGTGAATTCCGCCTGAGGCCGGACATGGTGAAGTTTGCCAGTGACCTCATGCTGGAGAACCAGATGATAGATAAACCGGTGACGTATGAACAGCTTACGGATGATTAGGCATATGAAAAATCCCATTCAATACATACGCCAGTCGCTCTCCCGCAAACTCAGCCTCTGGATAGTCTTCTTCGCTGCGATCATCTTCAACGTGGCGCTGGGATTCATGTTCACCCAGGCGCTGAAGGCGGTGCGGCAAGAGGCCATAAATCGCGCCACCAAGGAGCTGGACAACACCGTGCTTCGCGTGAACTCCATTCTCAATTATGTGGAGTGGGCCACAAACAATACGGACTGGCTGGTGCTGCGGCATCTGGACGCTCCGGATTCCATGTTCGTCTATTCCCGCCGCATACTCCAGAACAATCCCTACCTGAACGGATGCTCCATCGCATTCGAGCCTTATTATTTCAAGGACCGCGGCCGCTTCTTTTCCGCTTATTCATACTACGACGACGGGAAGGTTCAAACGGTACAGGAAGGGAACGACTCATACGTGTATTTCTACATGGACTGGTACCAGACCGCAAAGCTGATGGACCGCCCCGTCTGGACCGAGCCTTTCTGCGACTTCAATCCGGAGCTCAACAACACATCGGTGATAATAGCTTCCTATTGCAAGCCCCTTAAAGACGAAGCCGGAAACTATATCGGCACAATTTCCACGGACCTTTCCCTCGACTGGCTCTCGGAGACTATTTCCGCCCTCAAGCCATACCCGAATTCCTACAGTATGATGATAGGGGAAGGCGGCACTTATTTCGTGCATCCCGACAAGGACAAGCTTCTCTACCAGACCATTTTCACCGAGACGCTCAAGTATCCCAATCCTGAATTGTCGGCCATGGGTCACGCCATGCTGCGCGGCGAAGAAGGCATGTGCGAGCTGCAGATGGACGGCGTGGACAGCTATGTGTTCTATAAACCGCTTGGAGAAACCGGATGGAGCGTCGCTATAGTCTGCCCGGAAAGCGACATTTTCGAGGGGTACCTTAAGCTGCGGCACCTGGTTGCTTTCATCGTGGTCATAGGCCTCATACTTATGCTGTTAATATTCAGCCGCATAGTCACCCACGAGCTAAAGCCCCTGAGGAGCCTTGCAGACCAGACCGACACCATCGCGAAAGGTAGTTTCGACCAACTGTTGCCGGAAGATAACCGCAGCGACGAAATCGGCCGCCTGAGCCATTCCTTCACCAATATGCAGCAGTCGCTCGTGCGTTACGTGGAGCAGCTCAAGGAGACCACCGCCACAAAGGCCTCCATAGAGAGTGAGCTCAAGGTGGCCAGTGCGATACAGGCCAGCATGCTGCCGCGCATCTTCCCGCCATTCCCCGAGCGCAAGGACATAGACCTCTACGCCTCCATGAAACCGGCGAAGGAAGTCGGTGGCGACCTGTTCGACTTCTTCCTCCGCGACGAAAAGCTCTTCTTCTGCATCGGGGACGTGAGCGGGAAGGGCGCGCCGGCCGCCATGCTCATGGCTGTCACCCACTCGCTCTTCCGTGCCGCATCGGCGCGCGAAAGCGATCCGTCAGTGATTATGCGGAGCATCAATGAAACCGTATGTCTGGACAACGAGGCCAACATGTTCGTGACCGTGTTCCTCGGTGTCCTGGACCTGCCGAGCGGACGCCTGCGCTTCTGCAACGCCGGACATGACAGCCCTCTGCTCCTGGGCTCCGGCGTAGCCACTCTCGATTGCATGCCGAATCTGCCAATAGGCATACTGTCCGAGATGAAATACACCACTCAGGAATGCGGCATAGAAGCCGGCACCACCATCTTCCTATATACCGACGGCCTCACGGAAGCGATGAATATCGACCATGAACAATATGGCAAGGACCGCGTAGTTGAGCGGCTGAAGACCTGTGTCGAGCAGAAGATGGGGCCCAGGAATATCCTTGACACCATGTTCGACGGGGTGCACGCCTTCGTGCAGGACGCAGACCAGAGCGACGACCTCACGATGCTGGCACTTCGCTACACGCCCGGACAGTTCGCCACCATTCTCAGCGACACGCTTACTTTGAATTGCGACGTCGCCCGCGTCCCGGAACTGAACGATTTCATAAAGTCCATAACCGAAAGGCTGAACATGGACCCCACCGTTGCCGGACAGGTGCAACTCGCAGTAGAAGAGGCGGTTGTGAATGTGATGAGTTATGCCTACCCCGAGAAGGGAAAAGGATTCGTCACAATCAAAGCCATGTCGGACGGCCACGAACTCAGACTGGTCGTGATTGATTCCGGTGTGGCGTTCGATCCCACCAGCGCAGAAAAAGCCGACACTACGCTTTCCGTTGAGGACAGGCCTATAGGCGGTTTGGGTATCTTCCTTGTGCGGGAGTTGATGGATTCCATCAATTACGAAAGGGTGGATAACCGTAATATCCTTATGATGATTAAAAATATTTGATACTATGGAAATTAAGATTACAACCGAGGGAAAGGAGACGATTGCAGCCCTCATCGGCCGCCTGGACACCATGGCCGCCCAGGAAATAGCTCCTAAGATGGACGAATTGAAGAACGTAAGCGGCACCCTTATACTGGATTGCTCGGAACTGAGTTATATTTCCAGCTCCGGACTCCGCATATTCCTCACCCTTAGAAAGGCTGCCGCCGAAAAGGGAGGTAAAGTGATAGTCCGCAGCATGTCCAATGAAATCCGCAGCGTTTTCATGATGACGGGTTTCATGAACCTGTTTGAGATTCAGTGATCAGGGCTTAGGTTTCCGCGCCCGCTTTAAAATACCGGGAAGTTGAAATAGGTGTCCGGGAAAGGCTCTTCCTTTAAGGTGAAGTGCCACCATTCGCTGTCGAGCGGCTTGAAACCGTGGCGGAGCATGGCATCCCGGAGAATCATACGGTTGGCGTACTGCTCGGGGGTGATTCCGGTGTAGTCCGGGTGGCTTTCCTGCCCGAACCAGTCGAACGGGCCGCCCATGTCGACATCTTTCCCGGAGGCCATATCGAAGAGTGTCAAATCCACCGTGGAGCCGCGCGTATGGCCGGATTTCTCCATAATGAACTCCAGTTCGAAGAGGCGGCTCTTGTCCACATCCGGGTAGAAACAGCGCTTCATCAGGGTGTCGGGGACGTCTGCCGCCCAACGGACGAAGTGGTCCACGGCACACTGCGGGCGATAGGCGTCGTAAATCTTCAGGCGGTAGCCCTGCGCCTTCAGTTCATCGCTGACGACCTTGAGGCTGTCGGCCGCCTGCCTGGTGAGCATGGCAGTAGGCGCCAGGTAGCCGTCGATTCGCTGGCCCACGAAGTTGTGGGTGCTGTAGTAGCGTATCTCCAGGATGACGTCCGGGATGACGTCGGATATCTTGACAAAGTGCTCCCTTCCGCCCTGGCCGGGGGACGCGAGACGGCGGAATTCTTCCTGCGAGAGAGCCATTTGAGTGCGGAAGGCGGGGCTTGTCTGCAGGCGGGAATAGCCGATGCTGGCGGCCAGGCGCGTCACGTCCACGTCGCTCTGCCAGTGGGCGCCGGATATGACGCGGCTGATGCCGGACTCCCAGGCGCGGGCGTAGATGGCATCGGCGGCCGCAGGATTGATCTCCGCCAGGATGAGTGCCGCCGTCCAGCTGCGCATCGTGTGTCCGGAGGGGTAGCTGCCCTCGCCGCTGAACTGGGCATCGTCCTCCAGGAACGCTTTCTCCTTGAAATAGACGAAAGGCCGCGTGCGATGGTAGTAGGCCTTGGGGGCGACGCGCATCTGGTCGGTCGTCACGAGGCTGGTGGTGACGAGCTTCCACAGCTCGGGCGTGCCTTCCGCCGTGATTTCATGCCCGAAGGGTACGCTCAGCTCGTTAAGCAGGGCTTCGTAGCTCCAGACGGCATCCCTGCGGGCCATGGCCGCCCGCTCTGCATCCTTTCGCTGCGCCTTGCCCCATTTGTAGCGCTGCACGTCGTATTTGAATGCCGGCGAGCCTTTCTCCGGGGGCGCGGGAAGGCACCGGACCAGGTCGGGCAGCTCTTCTGTCGTGAAGTACGGCTGCACAGGAGCTTCCTGCGCACACATGCTCCAATAGCAAAGAACCGAGAGCAGGACAAATGTTATTATCCGTTTCATACAGCGCATCATTAAAATGAATCTACAGCTCTTTCGGATGGATTTTCCGATAGAATTTCAGGCTTCTAACCAGGGAATTAAACTGGCTTTTGGGAATGTGCGTGGCCCTGGTATATTGTCCTCGTTCCACGCTGAAGGCCAGAAGATTGGAAAGCAGTACCTTCTGGTAGGTAACCTTGACTGTTTCCATCTCGTCATGAGGATAAGCGGCGGAAAGGCAGCCTTCCGTTTCAATGAACTTGCCCACGGGACCTTTATATAAATCCTGCAGCCCCTGAAGGAATTCCAGGGCTTCTGCAACGGTGTCGCCGATGGGAATGAACAATTCAAAGATGGGGTCGATATTGAACTGGATGATGTCGTCCCCAATTCCCAAATGCCCCACGGAAAGGTAGTAATGGTTCACGCCGTCTTCCGGCATATTGAATACTTCCAGATTCTCTTCCGCGCTCAAGAAACTGCCCTCATCTCCGGCTTGAAGATCGACAGACACGAGTTCCAGGCGCTGAGGCAATTTGGTCCCTTGTGCAAATGCGGCGAATGACCAGACGAGGAAGGAAAGGATTAAGAAATACTTTTTCATAACTATTTGAGCAAATATACTAAACCGATAAGAAGCGTCTTGTTGTTGGCCTTAAGAGGTATGCCTTCATAGGGGATGACACCGCCGGTGCCGTTTCCAAAGTTAGCATATAATCTGAAGGAAAGCAAATCTACACTTCCGCACACACCATACACAAAGCCGCAGGCCCCGCTTCCGGCGTTAAGTCCCAGATGGGCAACGCCCGGAAAATCCAGGGACACGCCGCCACGCGCTTCCCAATAAGGGGCGCAGAAACTGTAGCCGGTATAGAGTCCGGAAGCATCTATGGAAAGATTCTTCCAGAAGGGCATCGCGTAGCTGGCCTTCATGTTGGCGTTTAGCGGGATGGCCTTGAACTTGAGTCGGCCGTCTACGGCCTTTGGCCGCACAACCGCCAGGACGTCTTCGCCAACTGTTTTGATTTTACCCATTATCTTGTCCTGTTCTAGCGCCTCTGTCGTGAGGTCTTTCAAGCCCTCGAACGTGTAAGAGCCCGATGAGGTGCCGGCATTTCCGTAGTACCAGAGGATGCCGCCGAGGTCAAGGACCGATGCCGACAGGGAGAACCCGTCGAACGGTCTCCAGACGAGCCCCAGGTCCATAGCAAGGCCGCCACCCGTCGGAGCGCCCAGTTTTCCTTTCCCGGAAAAGCTGGTGTAGTCCAGGTAGCCCGCGTCGTCTACGCCTATTTTTTTGCTGCGGTTTGTGATGTCCATGTCGGCATCCAGGTCCAGTTTATACTGCTCTTCGGTTGTCGTGAGCGCAAACTGCCTTGCAGTCAAGTCCACGCTGTTCAGGCCGACCAGCAGCTTTACCCTGCCGCCGATGGAAAACTTGTCCCCAATCGGGAGAGAGTAGCCGTAGGCAATCTCACCGTAAGCGTTTCCGAATGCCCTGAGGGACGAAAGGTCATAAGGGGACCGGGCAGTTCCGGTTTTCAGTATCTGGAAGATTTCTTTCGGGACAGACAGACCGTAATTGGCCCTGACTCCGACCTCTATGGTGTGGAATCCGCGGGATGAGCCTTTCCAGCCATAGGAAACCAGGTTGTAATCAATCTGATTGTACAAACTGTTCACAGCTTCGAGTCCTCCAAGAAACTCATCATTGGATATGGAAGAATGCAGGCCCGTCACCAGCTTGTCGCCGGAGGGGAAGAGGAAGGATGCCGCACCAACGTTATTGCGGCTGATGCTCTGGAACTCCCCTATGCGCACGAATCCGCCCTCAAGGAGTGCGTTATCCGCAGGGTTGGCAATGCTCTGGGCCCAGGCGCCGGTGCCGATGGCCAGCGCAGCTAAGGAAAGGATTACACTCTTTTTCATAGGCCCTGAATGGTTATTCCGCCGGAAACCGTTGCGCGGAGATTGTTAAAACTGATGGACTGGTTCATATTCAGACGATTGTCACCCGAACCGGTGGGCGCTTTGACAGAGAGGTTTAGCTGGAGGCCGGCAATATCCGGGATGGTTCCCTCCCCTGCCTTGATGGTGATGGCAAGAGGTGAAACCACCGGTGCTCCGCTGCAACCCGAGGCGATTGTGAGCCCCGGCGTGACACTTACGTCATCACAGACGAGCGTTTTCACATTCCCTTCGGCATCTGTTTCCTTTACCAGGACAGCCACACTGTCAAGAACCAGTGTGACAGGAATCTCGTTGGAAACGTCCGTGGAAAGGAGCACTTCCTTCACCTTGTACTGCCCAAGCGGAAGATCCAGGTCATTGATGGGGATGGGGATGCTTTCGGGGAAGTCTGTGCCCAATGCAAGCTGCGCCTTATAGCGATAGCCCAAGAAGATGGAACTTAATCCGCTGAGCGGGTCTTTTTCCAGGAATGATGAAGGAAGATGGAGGACCATGTTCTCCGTTGAGCAAACGTCCAGGATGCTTTGGCCGACAAGCTCCTTGCGGAACAGTTCAAAGCTCTGGGACCCGGCGGCCACAGGCACATTGTCAAAGACCTCGGAAGAGAGAGTCGAAAGGGACACCTTTCCCGATACGGTCATACCCTCCGTCAGGGGATTCACCGCGTAGAGGGAAAACTCCTGCAACGCCGGAGTAAACCCTATGCCCGCAGGTCCTTCCACTGAAGCTCCCGGATATCCCGTGAAATTGTCAATATTCACATCCAGGGGCTGCAGAGGGTTGGCCAGGCTCGCATAATAAAGGAGAAGTACGGGATTGCTGTAGATGGTTTCTTCCTTTTCCACAACAAGATACCCATCCTCATCTTCCTTGAAAAGGCCGCCAAGTGCACTTCCCAAATCGACTTCGCCAAGAAGCTGTTTGGGAGAAAGAGGGCCGACGTCGGCGATTGGGATGCTCACCTCGTCCGTAAACAAGGTCATTTCCTTATCTATGCCCTTGCTGATGTCATAGTCCATCGGGGCGCAACACCACATCAGTAATAAGGTAATCAGGATTAATAGTTGTTTCATATCGTATGTTGCGTTATTTTTCAAATCATGAAATAAACGCAAAAAGCAACGTCCGCGCAATAGCACGGACGAATTGAGGCGTGTTTTTGGACGAATTGGGGTGTTTTACGGCTGCTGACGCTGCTCCCGGTACTCCGTAGGGGTGAGAGTGAACCTGCGCTTGAAGTTGCGGCCAAAGGTCTTGAGACTGGCAAATCCGCTGGCAGCAGCAACTTCGCCGATGGTCATGTCGGGGCGCGTGGCAAGGAGTTTGGTGCTGTAGTCGAGGCGGCAGTTGTTGAGGAAATCGATGAGCGACTCAAACTCGCTTCCCTGCTTGAAGGCTGCCCCGATGCGGTCTTTGGATACGTGGTAAGTGTCCATCAGCTGCTGACGGTCAAGCGCCGGATTGAGGAACAGTTTCTCGCCCAGAATGGCTTCGCGGAAGAACTGGAACAACCCCGCGTCGTCCAGGGAAGAAAGATCGGACGTGTCGGGCAGTACATGCATTCCCTTCCCTTTCAACTGAAGAGACTTTTCCTTGTATTCTGTCGCCTCGGCAATTTCCCGCGCCAGCACCTTGTTCTTCTTCGTGATGGCGCGCTGATAAAAGATCAGTTGGCCGATGACCGACATCAGCAAGACCACCAGAAGCACCAGTCCGAGGGCCACCTGCCGTGCGTGCTTCGCCTTCTCCTTCTGACTTTCTATCTCCATCTTCTGCTCGTATTCCCGGAAACGCGCCGTTGTCAGGTCTTCGTATATAGCCTCCATTTTCCGGTTCTCGCCTAGCATAACCCACGTCGGGACAATCAACTTGCGGCCGTCCAGCGTCTGGCCATAGTAACTTTGCTCGTATTTCTCCAAGAATGCACGTGCCTGCCGGTCATTGCCGCCCCGGGCATACGCTTCGGCCAGGTATCCATACGCCTGGGCGCGATAAAAGTCGATATAGCCCTGGCGGTCTTCGTCGGACGGTTCGCGATAGGTGCCGTCGCGGAAGTCATCGGGATGCTGTTCGTAATCGGTGAGCCGGTCGATGATGTCGCGGGCGACGGGAATGACCTGCTCCGTCTGTCCGGCCTCTTTCAACACGGTTACTTTCCGCTTGGCGGCAATCGTCCAAGCGTCCAGTTCATTGAACTTGCGCACGCCCCGGAGTGCGGCGAGGACGCTGTCTATCTTGGCAAGCCCCTGCTGTTGCCGCCCCATATGGGTGATGTACAACCCAAGCTCCGCTTCATTGCGCAGGGCTTCCGTTTCCTCGCCCTCCCCTCGACATAAGGCAGTCAACTCGGAGCCCCACTTGATCGCCCGCTCAAAATCGTGCTTTTGCCGGCAGGCATTCACCAGGGTTTCCAGCAGATCCTCGCGATACGCCAGGTTGTTCTGAGCCACTTCCAAATTCGCCAGCCGTTCCCCGATCGTGATGGCAGAGTCGAGCATAGTCCCTTCCAATCCCTGATTAAATACCCGTACACGAAGAAGATCAGCCTGATAGTCAGGCATCCCCTCGCGGCGCAGCGAGTCTATGGCATCCAACGCCCGCTCCGGCTCCCGGGCGGCATAGGTCATCACCTCCTCCGTCACCTCCTTTATATTGAAATCTGCATGCTGCGGCTTCGCTTTGCCGGCTTCGCCAGCGCATCCCGCCGCCGTCAGCAGGATAGCGGCAACAGCTGCAATAATAGAACAACCTTTCTTCATAATCAAGTTACTGTTAACAAGTTTAGATGAACTCCGGGAACGATGCAAATATACGAGCAAACCGCGGAAAAACAAATGTTTTGTTATTCCGCGTTATCGTATGTTGCACATTTATTAAACTTTTCTACCTTTGCAGAAAAGAAGGAATATCACACTGGAAGATATGCGGGCTTCAGACAGTATGGACAGGGATTATGTCTTATCCGCTCTAAAAGTTTACTATAACTGCAACAAAGAAAAGTATGGCATTGAAAAGCTTGGCCTGTTCGGAAGCTTTGCCCGCAATGAAGCCGGGCCCGACAGTGATGTAGACATACTTATATCGCTAAGAGAGCCGAATCTCTTTACATATGCCACTATAAGCCGGCAACTGGAAACCGTTTTCGAGCGACACATAGACTTGATTTCAGAAAAAGCAATCCTTAAAGACGATTTCCGGGCCAGAGTAGAAAAGGAGGTGATTTATGCTTGAGAGAGAGCGCAGGTCAGCATTAATAATCCCGGCTTGTTTTTTAGCCCGAAATGTATACATTTGTATTCAATGAAACGATTATTCATATCTCTTTTATTGGTCTTCGGTTATTTGCCGGCGGCAATAGCGCAAGATGCCGGGGCCGGAGGTGGCATTGGGGCCGAAATCCATCTGTTTGATTTCCCGCTTAACGTAAAGCGGCTGGAAGGAGGTATTACCATAGGACAGGCCGGTTCCTTCAGTGACTATGCCCACTTCGGTATGGGAGGAAGCGTTCTGGTCGGCGGAGTATATGTGGATTTCATCCACGCAGATCCCCAGCATAAATACGATACCAGTGTCCGGGATGTCAAATGGAACGATACGGAGGCCTACAGCATCAATGCCGGTTATCAAATACCTATCCTCAGCTGGCTGCGTATAATGCCGCTCGTTGGTTATGCTCAAACAAATGATGGTGTCACGGACGGATCGTCATTAGACTGGAATGCCGGGGACGACAGCACTTCCTGGTATCACAGATACACTGTCACGAAAGGCTCCCGTGCGCATTATTTCAACTATGGCGGCGGCATCTCTGTCCAACCGTGCAAATGGTTTTCCATCAACGTGATTGCCACGCGCCATGCGCTCTATGGAGGTATTTCATTCGACATCCTTGCATTTGCCGGGCAATAGGTAAAAAGATATGCCCAGAATTCTGACATGTTTGTGTGTCCTTCTCGCCGGCGTATTGTCTTTTCCGCCGTTAGCGTCAGGGGTCTTGCAAAGCATGGAGTCTGTCCGGCAGGTGGACGGCAATCCCTACCTTTACACCATGGACTATCTCGCGCCTTACGATCTGGACGACATGGCAAGCCGGGATGTGGACGAATATGTCGAATTGCTCAATTACGCCGTTGCCAGACTGTTGAACGTGGACCATGTCAACATCGTCATTCCGGAACTGGGAGAAGCCAAAGACAATAAGGAGGTTTTCAACTGTACCAGTTTTCAGGTCCTGAATGAAAACGGGAACGGATACTATTTTGGCCGCAACTATGACAACTACACGAATCCAACGCTCGTGACCCGTTCCTTTCCTCAGAAAGGCTATGCCTCCATCGCCGTATCTGACATGTCCTTTTTGGGGTACAGCCTCAAGCATGTCCCCACTTCATTTATTCAGCGTCTGAACTGCCTGATTGCTGTTTATGCACCGCTCGACGGCATGAACGAAAAGGGATTCTGCGGTTCTATCATGGCCCTGCCCGGTCGTTTTTCTTCACAACAGGACACCCCGAATCACGATATTGGCACTTCAGCCATACTGCGCCTGATGCTTGACAAATGCGCTACGGTAAAGGAAGCTATCGCTTTGCTGGAAACGTTAGATGTGCGGCAGGATCCCTCTGTAAAAACCGGCTTCCACTATATGATTGCAGATGCCGGGGGCGACTGCGCTGTGGTAGAATTCGATCCGGAAGACAACTGGAAGACCCTGGTTGTCCGCAAACCGGCAGACCGCAGCTACATGCAGGTGACCAACCACATGCTGGCGCCGAAATACTATTCTCCTGAACCAGATCCCGAGTGTGGAAATACGGGCAGCTTTAGTTGGGACCGTTATGATAGCGTGGGGGCTTATATCGAGGAACGGGGTGGAACCTTGAGCCGGGAGGAAGCACAGGAGTGTCTCTCCCGGGTCCGATGGGTGGACCTGAAAACCGATGACGTACTGGCTGCCGGCACGCAATACCATATCAAGTTCCGCAGGATGAACGCGGTGGTCGAAAAGCTCCCGGACAGGGACACTGAAGACACCCAGTACAGTTGCGTGTACGATCAGCGGAACCTTGTGTTGTCGCTTCGTAACTGGAACGACTACGGGACGGCTCACTACTTCTCGCTGAAAGACTAATTCGGGCCCTGGCTTGTCTGTTCACGGACTGGAATCTACTTCAATCTGATATCTGCATAATTAGGATAATGGTCCGTCAGTTTGACGGTGAACCCGGCATAATCGCGCACAAAGGTCTTGACCTCAACGCAGGCAGATGGATCATATATGAAAAATTGATCTATACATCCGAATCCGTCATCGGTCTTGTTCTGCTTGCGGGAGAATCCCCCCTTGTCGCATTTATGATGGCCACAGCGCAGGTCTCCGTGGACCGTAGCAATCTCCCAGGCGGGTTTATATCCGGCCGAAAGGGCGACTCCCAGTGCTCCGCTACGCAGGTTGCAATTCAAGTCGCCCATAAAGAAAACGGGGCAGTCATATTTCACCCGGAGCTTCTCCGCCTCGGCAATAATGTTCTTGACCTGTTGAGTGCGGGCGCTGTCGCTGCCCGCCATATTCTTTTCGCTCTTCCACCAAAGATGCGTATTGACCACAACGAACTTCTTGCCCCCCTTCTTCAACTCAAACACTGCTGTAGTGAAGGACTTGGTGCGATGGTTATTATATGGCAGCTCGTGGGGGTAATATGCTGTTTCAATCAGCTTTACGAGGGATTTGCGATAAATGATCGGGGTATAGTTAACCTCTCCCGGCTCAGGGAAGAAAGTCAGTTTATACCCGTATTTTTTCAGTTTGGGATAAAGTTCGGCGTGCATCTTTTCCGAATACTCCTGCAAGCAGACGACTTCCGGCATATGCGCAGTAATAACTCCTGCAAAACCCGCACTTCTGACTTCGTTGGTGCAATCCTCACCCATATCCACCCACGCCTTAGGCAATTCTTCTCTCGTGCCATCCCATTCCCAGACGTTGATGTCAAGGATACGGAGATTGGCCCCCTTTTCTTTGGGAAACAGGTATACTCCCTTTGCATTACCTAATGAATCATAATCAGCCCTGAGCCTTTCAATGCGTCCTTGTGCATGCACGACAGCCGGCATAACAACAAGGGACGCCATCAAGAGTATCTTAATTTTTTTCATAATATAAAGGTACATACTTTTTTATTAAATTTGCAAGAATCACAGCCGATACGTATTCAGGCCCGCACAAGATGAACAAGTTCCGCAAAGTATTCCGACTCGTGTCGTTCCTGGCGCTCCCTTGCCTGCTGCTGGGATGCGGATATAGGGCCCCTATGTATAAAACTGTCGTCACGGTGGATCCGGGTACTTTTACGAGCGTGCGCGAGGATTACCGGGATCTGGCAGCCCTTCTGACCTCCGATACGGAGATGCCGCCTACCGACAGCAACACGCTGAGCATGCTTCCGGATGCCAAGGAGAAATTCGCGCTTCTGCTGGATGACATGCGGGGGGCTGAGGAATCGGTGTATATCGAGCATTTTCGCGTCCGGCTTGATTCCATCGGGACGGTATTTACCGACATCCTTAAAGACAAAGCACACGCAGGCAAAGACGTACGCCTTATCGTGGACAAGGGTGCAAGCGTCAGGGAAGACAAGAAGGGGCATATGGCGCTCCGCGAGGACGGGGTAAAATCGTATCTCTATCACCGGCCCCGGTGGCTTCAAGATTTTATCTGGCCATCCAAAGGCGCGCACCGGGAGCACCGCAAGATTGTGCTTGTCGACGGACAGACAGCTTATATGGGCGGCAGGAACATTCAGGACAAGTATTTTCAGTGGCGGGACTGCGACATCCGGATAGCCGGGCCGGCGGTCAAGGATCTGGGCGAGGTCTTCTTGAGCACGCAGATGCAAGTGGCGCCGGATTTGCCTCCGCTGAAAATCACGGACGAGAGCGCGCGTAAGGCGGTCAATGATTCCATCCCCGGCCTGGTCCAATACCGGCAGAAGACGGTGCAGATTATACCGGAATCGCCTTTCGACAAGCATCTCCCGATAAGGAACTGCTTCGAGTGGGCAATAAGCCACTCAAAGCACTATTTCTATTTTTACACGCCCTATACGCCGCCGCCAGAGTCAATTCTGAAGGCCCTCAAGGATGCTGCCGGACGCGGGGTGGATGTGGAATGGATTGTCCCCGGGACCAACGATGTAGGTCCGGCCAAATGGATGGGTGAGTCCCTGTACAGGGAGCTGCTTCTTGCCGGAGTGAAAATACTCGAATGGCAAGGCAGCATCCTGCACACGAAACAGTTCATATCGGATAATTACCTCACCGCTATCGGATCGGCCAATATGGACAATATGAGTTTCTTCCTCAATCTTGAGGTGGAAGCAGTCATCTACGACGAGGAGATAGCCCTTGATGCCTGCCGTTTGTTCCGGGAAGATGCTGCCGTCCGGTGCGTACCGGTCACACTTGAAGATGTGCGCCGGTGGTCTATATTCCGTAAACTCCGCAACTGGATTGCACGCGCCCTGGTCGGGAGTATTTCGTAAGACGCCTTTATTTTTTCATTTTGCCAAGGCGGGCAGTCACCTTGATGGTCTTCTTCACAAAGAGGCCCTCGATACCGTCGGAAACCACAGTGAACTGGGGATACATCACGAAGTCGTAGCCGGGATGTTTCTCAAGAAGGTCATATACGGCGTACATATCATCAAGGGATGTGGTAGTGGTAACACCGTAGATAGGAGAAGTCACAGCACCGAATTTGTTTGTGAAGATACGGGCCCAGTCGATGTTGAGGATGCGGGTTACGACAGCCTCACCGGTAACTTGCTCGGAAAGGACGTAGTCGTTGGAGTTGAGCTGGAACTGAACGATGGGCTCCTTAATAGTCTTGAGGGTGGTGGAGCAGCTGGTGGCAGCAAATGCAGTGACTGCCAGAAGGATGAATAATAATGCTTTTTTCATGATTGAAGTTAGTTATTTGGTTGTTGAGTCAAAGTTAATCAAAGCTTAATAATTATCAAACCTTAGAGTGTTTTTTTTATTCAAGCGATACCGCTATGGCAAACTACAGGATAAGGTCCTCTACACGGATTTTGGGAACGTAGTGGACGCCGTTTTTGCGGTAATAACGGAGATCGGCGCCCTCGGGAACATCTGTCAGTTCTATTCTGTCCGTGCCTTTGCCGATGGCAAGAACGGCAAAAGGCTCGAGAGGAAGGCCAAGGGCGTCTTTTACTTCCTGGCGATCGAAAGCTCTTACGATCAGGGCGTTAAGTCCAATCTCCACCGCTTTGAGAGCCATGCTCTGCAGGGCGATTCCAAGGTCGATGTCCACGGACGGCGACTCGGGCACCGCAGAGCACACAACGATAAACGCCTGCGGTTCCGTGCCGGCCAAAGGCAGTTTCAACTCGGGGAGCATAGCGCCGAGGTGCAGGAAACGGCAAAAATCCTCTCCTCCGGACGCCGCATCAAGCAGTTTGAACCGGAAAGGCTGGCCATTCTTGCTTGACGGGATCTTGCCCGCTACGGACACTATTGCCTCCAGCTGACGCATTGCGACCACGTATGACTTGTCGAACCCTCTGTGGCTGCGATTGCGCAACAGGAGAGTATCAAGCGAAGGAGTATTACGGCGCACCACCATGCGGCCCGACGCCCGAAGCTCCTCGGCACGCCTTTCAAGATAATTGTCTGCCATTGTCACTTTTGATTCCTACAAATATACAGTTACAGATACTTCGCGTTGTCCGACTCATCCAGATACCAGAAAAGCTCTTTCTCTCTGTCCCACCAGAGCTCCGGATAAGCAGGGGAAACAGACCAGTTGCCCTTACGGTCGATAAGGCCCCACTTTCGGGTCTTGACGTCTTTAACTATAGCAAGTTCACCTTTTGGGGTCTTTTGGAATACTATCTGCGCCCTGCCGGGATTAGCGAAGCGAACCGGTATCTGCACACGGCCGAGGGTGTCTATCATTCCGAGTTTCGAGCCGCTGCGGACACTTGTCCACGGGCGGTCGTCATCATCCTCGGCGAAATCATAGACACTGCGGGAATAATATGCGCGGTTGTTAAAGTCGAACACCTCGTCCCACTTGCACGGGATTACCTGGCGGCCATTGCGGTTCAGGAAGCCCCATAGATTCCCGCCATCCGCCCCGGCGCGAGCAACGGCCACAAAACCGTTGTGGAAATGCCTGGCGTCGGAGAAATTCCAGAAACGCTTTCCAAGCAGATAGGGACGTATTTCCTTTTTAAGAGAAAGCATTATCTCGTCCGAAAAATCTGCCGGATTACTCGCGACGACCATCTCCCTGCCCTCGTCGGCCTGGGCCTTCACCGAAGCAATCATTTGCTTCCGGCTTTGCTCCTTTTGATTGTCTATGTCATCCAGCTGCTGCTGCAATTCCTTTCGCTCCTCAGCGCCCAGGCCGGGCTGGGCGAGCATTTGTTTCAGGCTCTCCTTATAGCTGTCCCACATCACATCGTTATCACGAATGGCCTTTTCAACCTCCGGATTTGTCTCCAACCGGGACATCTCCTTCCCGGCCATGAAGGCGCCGCGCTGATTATATAGCTCCGCATATCGGTTAATCAGTTCCATTCCCTTTTCCGCATCCTTTGATTGAGTGTCAATCCAGCCCCAGCGCAGAGTATCCGAAGCATTGACCTTTTCAAAATCCACTGTAACATATCGCTCCTGCTCCTGAGCCATAGCCCCCAGCCAAAGAAGAAGCATTAAAGAGAGGGTAATAATACGTTTCATCGAATCATTTCTTATAATTAATTCGCAGCGGCTTCTGCGGTCTTGACAGTCTGCTGCTCTCCTTTCACGTTGAACTGGAGGGTGGCACCGTCGGGACGGACATCGATGGTGACAGGAGCACCCATGATCATCGGAAGGTTCACATCACCGTGACCGGCGGGAAAACCGCATAAGACGGGGATGCCCCAATCTTTGAGATAGTTACAGAGCATCGCTTCCACGCTTTCCTGGTTGAACTCCGTTCCGCAATCGGTGAATTCTCCCAGAATAACGCCCTTGCAGCGGTCCAGCACTCTGTTTATCGCCAGGATGTTGAACTGTCGGTCAATGTTGTGCATGGATTCCTCCACCTCTTCAATGAAAAGGATGATGTCCTCGCCAAGGGTAGCGTCTGCCTGGGTGCCCAGATTGGGGGCGAATGTGCAGATATTGCCGCCTACGAGTACGCCGCTGGCTTTGCCCGTGATGTTCTGCGGATGGGCCGGGGAAATAAGGGCAACCTTGTCGCCAGCCTTGAGAAACTCGGGCTGTCTGCAGTTCAGCGTAACGGAGCTGCCCGATAACTGGTCCGGGTTGTCTTTGATACAAGCTACGGCAATACTCGCCAATAGCATCCCAATTAGAAATATCTTGATGTGTTTCATGCTGTGAAAGCCCCCTTCCTGTTAATCCGACAGGATAGTCATCAAATCTGTGTTAAACCAAATATACTCTTTCCCAACCTTTTCTTTGGTCAGCATACCTAATGATTCAAGTTGGGATAAATATTTTTTGGCCGTGTTAACGCTCCTTATCTTTTCAGATAGCAGGTTCCTGGGCCGGATATATGGCTGCTCAAATAGTTTGGGAATGTCCATTCTTCCTACAGGAAAACGACTCTCGAGCATCATCGCCTGGGTCTTTTCCATTAAAGTCTTGATCCGGAGTATTTTGTCTGTAGTGTATTCAACCGTTTGGGATACTGCTTCCAGCATATATAGAATCCATGGCTTCCAAAGAAGAGTACCGGTTACGCCGTTCAGTTTCCAATAATAGTCATCCTTATTCTGAAGAAGGTATGCACTAAGGTACAAAATGGGTAAATCCAGAAGTTGTTTCTGTATCAGGTACAGGATGCAAAGAATCCTGCCGGTTCTGCCATTGCCGTCCCGGAACGGATGGATCGCTTCAAACTGATAATGAGCCATGACCATCTTCAAAAGTGAATCTATCGGATACTTTGCATCATCATTCAGAAACTCCAAGAGCTCTGCCATCTTCTTTTCAACGACTCCCTTGCCGCGTGGCGGGGTGTAGACAGTTTCGGCAACCAGAGATCCCCATCCTCTCTTTTTTATTACCACTTCGGCCTGATAGGGGCGAATGCCGTCGTGAGTCTTTTTGACCTCCCGGTATATATCGATAATCGTGTCGATGGTCAGCGTCTTTTCTCTCGTGATTTTCTGATAACCCTTCCATAATGCTTCCAGATAATGGAGTATTTCTTTGGCTGGTCCTTCCAGATAATCATCTCCTTGATACGATAGAGACCGATAGAGTTCGTCATCTGTGGTAAAGATATTCTCAATAGCACTACTGGCCTTGGCTTCTCGCAAAGCAATCGTGTTTATGAAAATGGACTGGTTGGGGAGCGTGGATGCCAGCCCCTTCAGTTCTGCAAGACGGCGGCTGGCTGTCATCAGTTTGTTCAGTACTTCCTCATCGCGATACAGCTCTGTAGCGGGAGGAAGAGGTGGCAATTGGTTGTAAGGCACATTACGGTCGTATGCTTCCATTTTTGATAGCCTCTCTTTCAAGTGTCAAAAATAAGGAAAAATTGACAGAAATATAATAATCTGTCGAAAATTCGTGTATTTCTAGTCAGTTCATCAAAGATACGATTAATGCGAGTTTGTTATGAACAGCATTGGCGCCCTTGGAAAGGACATCAACGGCCACAACCGCGGCGTCACCTCCTGGCCCGGCTGCCACCAGAATTAGTTTCCGAGAAGCCCAACGATTTAATACACAAGTTTGTGTTACACAAGTTTGTGTTGCACAAGTTTGTGTAATTATAAATAATTGATTATCTTTGCAAAAAAAGAAATATGGAACAACCTTTTGTATTCGGTGTGCCTGCGACATCCCCGCATTTTATCGGTAGAGAAAAAGAAATGGCCAGGCTGGGATCAAATATGCGTTATGGTGTCAATACCGTCCTGATGTCTCCGAGACGTTGGGGAAAGACATCACTCGTCAACAGGGTTGTAAGTTCTCTCAATGAGAACAGCATTATAGTCGTTCAGATGGATATATTTGCATGCAGGAGCGAGTATGACTTTTATAATACTTTTTCTTCTGCCATCCTGCATCAGACCTCATCCAAGATAGAAGAATGGAAGGATTTGGCCGTTGGTTTCATCGAAAGGCTGACACCGAAGATATCTGTCTCTCCCGAACCTGGCGTGGAGTATTCCGTATCATTGGGTATTACGCCCAAAACTCATTCTCCGGAAGAAGTGCTCTCTTTGCCTCAGAAGATCGCAGAAAGAAAGAATTGTCACATGGTCATTTGCATCGATGAGTTTCAGCAAATTGGAGAATTTCCCGATTCTATGGAAGTACAAAAAAAACTAAGAGGGGTGTGGCAGCATCAAAAAAGTGTCTCCTATTGTCTATATGGCAGCAAACTCCATATGATGAGCAAACTGTTTCTCAAAAAGAGTTATCCCTTTTACAGGTTTGGCGATGTCCTGAATCTTGACCCCATTCCGCTTCAGACTTGGGCACCATATATTCAAGGTCGTTTTATGGAATTCGGGAAGCAGATTGACATGAAATATGTCCAGAGAATCTGCGAAACAGTTGATTATCAAGCTTCTTATGTTCAGCAGTTGTCATACTCCGTTTTCCTTATTTCGGATTTGGAAGTAACTGATGAATCTTTTTCCAAAGCCCTGGAGGATCTTATAGCACAGAACAGCAACGTGTTTATAGAGCAGACACAATCCCTGACCACGTATCAAATAAATTTTCTAAGAGCGGTACTTGATGGCGTATCAACCGGTTTCGGAGAGTCAGCAATCCGTGAACAGTACAATCTTGGGTCCGCCTCAAACATTACTCGCTTAAAGAGTACGATGGTGGATAAAGAATTAGTCGAAATCACCAATATGGGGATCATTATCAGCGACCCGGTATTGAAACTATGGCTCAGGAAAGTATTATAACTTTTTAGAGCTTGAAAATAAGAAGACGACCGTCTGAGGCTATCCCTGGCGGTCGTTAATTGTATTAAGCTATTTTGTTAGTATTCTTGTTAGTAAGAAATGTTAGTAATAGCCTATCCTATGTAGCACACAGCATCTTCGGTCAAAGTCCTTTCGCATAGGCCTGAATGAGAAAACATTCCTTCAAAACTCAGGTCCTCATCAATCTGAGGCCAATGGATGCCAGAATAGGACAAATAGTAATCCTCCCGTTGTTCCTTGCTTGCGTTATTCAGGCGCTCCCACATAGCAAAGGGGTAACTCGCCACTAGACCATCTCGGGTCTTGGCGTATACCCGGGCATCGTCCACCCATACTTTGTCGATAAAGCGCTGCATGCTTGCCTATTTCTTAAAATACTCGTTCCAGCGATCTTAATGACATCGACAATCTCCTGAATAATTCCTTCAATCATGGAAATCTTGTGCTTCTCGTATATCGGCTCATGATCATCCGAATATGCCGGCCGCATAAAGCAGCCGGTTGCCGGGCTGGCTGACGCCTGGCCCGGCTATTATTCCGTGACAGGACGGACGGAAAACCCCATGTAGCGGTAGCCGTAGTATTTATCGACCTTTTCTGAATTGAATAAGACGCTCCAAGCGTAGCGCAGGTTGTCCGTGCAAAGTGACGAAGACCAGTAACGGCCGATGGAGCCAACGTTGCTGGTACTGGCACCGCTCCAGAAACCGGCGGCGGGAAGAAAGATACTTTTGCTGTTTGTCTTACTGGTGACGAGCCGACCGTTTACCCCATTCTGAGTTGTCCATGTTAAGGTACAATTCTCCCGAAGTTCCCTCCACTCAGAGTCCGTCGGCATACGCCAACTGCCACCCCAATCGGCGCGGGCCGCATCGTCCTCCAGGTCAAGAACGGTCTTGGTGTCCATCGGCTCGGTACTATCCCAATATGAGCTTTGAGTACAATATTTTGTCAGCTTGTTGTAATCTCCATTGCACCATTTATAGGTGGACCAGTTGTAATTATCTTTCGGCTGTGTCTCGCCCCAGGCAAAGTAATCGCCGTTATCCTCCGGTTTTGTAGACCCCACGTTCATTGTCGCCCACCTCAGCCCTGAGGGCAGGCCAAGGTCAACAGCTTCATGACCATTTATAAATTGCTCGACCACCATCACCTCACAAGTCGCGGTCTTTGCACCGAGGGTTGTAGTTGCCGTAATCGTTGCAGTACCTGCTTTGTACGCAGTAACAACGCCCTTATAAACTGTTGCAACTTCCCTATTGTCTGAAGACCATTCGACACTCTTTACCGCCGCATTTTCCGGAAGAACAGTGGGAGTCAATTGCTCATAATCACCCACATAAAGAGTCAATGTTGATTTGTTAAGTGTGAGAGATTCAGGATACACCCTGTCATCATAGACTGCACGGACAGAATGCCCTTCAGAGCGGATGAAATCGTTCTTGTATGCCCGGTCCGAATGGAAGACGACAAACCAAGCGCAGCGCGGGAAGTTCGTATCAAGTGACGAAGACCAGTATACGCCATGCTCCCCCGCAAACTTGAGGTTTGTATCGTCCATGGTGCCCGCGGCCGGAAGGAAGATGCTATTGCCGTTGGAACCGGTTACAATACTTCCTTTTACTCCGTTCTGTTCCGTCCACGTCCAAGTGCAATCATAACACAGCTCCAGCAAATCTGCATCCGTCGGCATTCGCCAATTACCGCCCCAATTGGCAAAGGCAGCATCGTCCTCCGGGTCGAGGACTGTTTTGTTATCCATCGGTTCGATACTATCCCATATTATACTATCTGTACAATACTTTGTAGCTTTATTGCCATCGCCGTTGCACCACTTATATGTCGACCAGTTGTAATTCGTCTTGGGCTCCGTCTCGCCCCAGGCGAAGTACTCGCCGTACTCCTCCGGCTTTGTGGCGCCAACATTGATTGTCGCCCACCTCACGCTGAGACCAAGGTCTACATATTCGGGCTCTACCCATGTCGATTCCCACTTGGAGACCTTAGCATCAATATTCTTAAGCACGCCAAAGGTAGAGCGCTTGACAGTTTGGGCGTTGTTGCTCTCCATGGTCCCCTGTTCGGCGGTACTGTTGAAAGTCATCGTGAAACCGCCATCAAGTGTTGTCGGGAGGAGAGTCAGATAATAGTATTTACCTGCTTTGAAAGTCCCGCCATCCGGGGCATTAAGCGTCACCTCGGTTTTGCCATCATAGACTTCCGCGACTTCCGGTTTACTGTCGGCGCTGATAGAAACTCGTACTTTTCCGGCAAGCACCTCGCCCCCATTCCCTTTAAAAGTGACGGACTTGATATCACTCCTGGAAACGAAGAACTTGATACCGCCGCAGATATTCCAGAATGCAAACACGTTGGCGCTCGACTTTGCCATTGCAGGGAAAACATCTCCGGAGAAATTGCCTTCGGAACCAGTTTGGATATCAGGAATGACGGTCGTAATAGATGAACCGTCGCAGGAATTCTCTGTCGAATATGGGTACACAGCCCAGAATTCCTTGCTCCCGGACATGGAAATAGAGCCTTCAAATTCTGTGGTTTCGGCAAGAGTTGTATTCTTGGAAATAAACTTACTTCCACCGTTTGAGCCGCTTCCGTAGAACACGCTTATCTCTTCGGCTGCATTCCACCACGTTGAGCCGTCATCCATACGGACAGTTTTTGTGACCGGAGAGACGCCCTCGCGGGTTGCGGTAAATGTGAGCTCCCGCGTATAGGATATGGGTGCCTCTTGTACTTCATCTGTACAGGCAGGCGCTAGGATTGCTATAAAAAATGCAACTAACTTGAATGCTTTATTCATCTCGCAACTCATTTATATTACCCAATCCTCTTCCTCGGTTCCTTCCACGCCGCCTTCTGTAGGGCTGGTACAAATCAATCCTATAAGGAATGCTTCTTCTATCTCGCATTCCGGAGATAAATAATACTTCCGTTTAATCATAAGACATCCTAGATGGTCTAATGTTAACAAATATATTAATTATTTGTAAGAAACGACGTGTTTTGTGGTTCAAACTGTGGCAGGCAGCAAATAGAAAAGGCCTCCTGCTGCAGCAAAGGGGCCTTGAAGTGTGTGAAGTTACGATTCTCTACGTACTCGCTTGACAGAGTGCTTCAGCTTTTCCAATGATGATATTAAGCCTCGCTCAGTAAAAACCTTCGTTGGATTGCGGTTCATCAAAGATACATTTGTGGACGAAATTTTCGTCCGCAAATCTTGTAATTCGCTCTTCAAATAATAATGTGGAGGAAGATTAGGATTTATTATCGTTTTAACTATATTTGCAAGAGCTTAAACATAACGGCTATGAAAACGGAAGAGAAAAAACGTATCGAAACAAAAGAGGTCGTGGTCTGCGACCAAATTGGAGACTCCATTGAGAATAGAATCATTACGATTCGTGGTGTTCAAGTAATTCTTGACAGGGACTTGGCGGATTTATATGGCGTTGAAACAAGAGCTCTGAACCAGGCTGTGTCCCGTAATATTGAAAGGTTCCCGTCTGAGTTTCGTTTCCAGATATCAAAAGATGAGATGGCCACCTTGAAATCACATTTTGTGATATCAAGTTGGGGTGGCACAAGAAAACGCTATTTCATTGATGGAGGTGTAGGTGAAATGTATTCAATTAGTAATATTTGACAAAATGATTTGGGGTCTATGGCAAAGAAAGATAATATTGTTGTTAATAAGGAACCTCTCGCAGATTGCGATAACTTGAGCGTAGTGCCAATAGAGAGAAGGATTTACATGGTCCGCAATACTCAGGTAATGATAGATTTGGACCTGGCTTTGTTGTATGGCGTTGAAAACCGTTCTTTAAGGCAGACGGTCAGGAGGAATTATGAAAGTTTCCCTGAAGATTTCATGTTCCAACTAACAAGTAACGAGGCTAATGAATTGATAGCCAAAGGGGTGTCACAATCTGTGATACCCCCTGGATACAATACTGGCGGCGCTAATATGTTTGCCTTCACCGAACAGGGAGTTGCTATGTTAGCCACTGTACTAAAGAGCGCCAGGGCCAGAATAGTAAGCATTGATATAATGCGTGCGTTTGTAGCAATGCGCCATTTCTTAGCGTCAAACGCCCTGGTTTTTCAGCGCCTGGACAGGCTTGAAATCCACCAATTGGAAACAGACCATAAAATTGAACAGGTCTTTGCCAAGTTAGAAGAAGGAACCGACGATAAGCAACAATGTGTCTTCTTTGAGGGACAGGTGTATGATGCATATGAATTCGTATGCAATCTCATAAAGAATGCAACCAAACGCATTGTTCTCGTTGACAACTACGTGGATTATACTGTTTTGACAATGCTGGACAAACGGGAACCGGGCGTTGATGCTGCCATATACACGCAGAAAGCAGGCGACCAGTTCAAGCTGGATATCGCCAAGCATGATGCACAGTATCCCCACATCCCAGTATGGGTTTTCAAGATGTCACATGACAGATTCTTGATTATTGATGACCTGGTTTACCATGTGGGAGCTTCTATAAAAGACCTTGGTAAAAAATGGTTTGCTATTTCCCTCATGGAAGCGCAAGACGCGAACTCAATCATTACCAGGCTTCAAGCAGACGCTTCAAACATATAAAACGCCATTAGGATAAGCGAACCAACCTCGAAGAGAAGGCGAAAATGTCCAAACAATGGCCCTTCAGCAGTCCGGTAGGTATAGGAGCGAAGGACGAGAGTATTGCCTGTATTTCGATTCTTCTCGCTGCGGCAGTGATTATACATTGTAGATACCTGTAGAGGTGTTTTTGCCCTGTTTGCCATTACGCTGATGTAATTGCGATTCATTCCGTTATTCTGTGTTCTTCTTACCACGGCGCGTCTTTTTTGAACTAAAAACGCACCATTTTATTCATTATTATTTGGAATTATGCTTTATAAACATTATGTTTGTATCGCATAATTAATCGGTATGGAATTTGTCGATAGAATAAAAGAGCAACAGCGGCTGCGGGAACTCCTTAACAGTGATTCCTCCAGGTTCTTAATCGTCAGGGGGCGCCGTCGAATAGGGAAGTCTGCGCTGATAGGTAAGGTGTTGAAAGACAGTGACATTTATTATGAGGCCGACAGAACGGCTGCTCCCAATCAGATTCTTATGTGCTCACAAGTCATCAGCAGACGATTCCCGGGGTTTGCCGATGTCGTTTATTTGGATTGGAGGGCCTTGCTGAAAGCTATCAATCACAGGGTGACGGAACCCATTACCGTTTGCTTGGATGAGTTTCCCTATCTTGTGGAGAATACGCCGGCGCTACCATCCATTGTCCAAGGTTTGCTGGATGACGACAAAGAGCCACTGCGGTACAATTTAATACTGTGCGGATCTTCTCAGCAGATGATGTACGACTTGTCTCACGATGAGTCTTCTCCTCTGTTTGGGAGGGACGATTCTGATTTCAACATGAGGCCAATAGCGGCTCCTTTTTTGTCGGAAGCCTTGAATCTGAATGCGCAGGAAACAATAGAGAACTATGCAGTGTGGGGAGGCGTGCCTCGATATTGGAAGCTCAGGGAAGATTGTTCCAGCCTTAAGGAAGCTATTGACACACAAATATTTTCCAATCTTGGCGCGCTATATGATGAACCGCTTCATCTTTTCCGAGATGACATAAAAGACCCGGTTAAGACAGCAACCATTATGTCCATTGTGGGCAATGGTATCCATCGGCTTTCTGAAATAGCATCCAGATGTAACGAACCCGCCACAAACCTTTCGCGTCCGCTGGCTAAACTGTTGGATTTGGGTTATCTGGAAAAAGATATCCCTTTTGGAGAATCGCCCAAATCAAGCAAAAAAAGCCTGTACCAGATAGCAGACCCTTTCCTTAGTTTCTATTACAGGTTCGTCCCGGCAAACCGTTCCTTTATTGAGATGGACCGCAGACTGCCGCTTGAGGAGGCTCTGGCCGATAATCTAACCTCTCATATCGGATACTGGTGGGAGCACCTGTGCCGGGATGCGGTATCCGGAAACAGAATTGATGGAATTGTTTTCGGCAAAGCCTCCAGATGGTGGGGGAAAATGCTTGTTGACGGCGAGGAAAAGATCCGCGACGTGGAGCTGGACTTAGTTGCAGAGTCCACCGACGGAAAGACTATTCTCATAGGTGAGTGTAAATGGTCCACGGGCGAAAACGGACGTCTATTGACGCGGCAGTTGGAAAAGATAGCCCGGAGTCTCCCATTTGCCCAAGGTAAAACAATATTAATCAAACTATTTACTAAAACTCGCCCAGAAGAAGACCAGGGTAATTCCCTTCTTCCGGCCGATGTTTTGGGGCTACTTTGACAAATACAACCGCAGTTCTTTAGTGGGATTGCGGTTCATCACAGATACATTTGTGGAGTATTTTTTACTCCGCAAATCCAGTAAATTGCTTTTCATAATAATAATGTGAAGGACGATTAGGATTTATTATCGTTTTAACTATATTTGCAAGAGCTTAAACATAATGGCTATGAAAACGGAAGAGAAAAAACGTATCGAAACTAAAGAGGTCGTGGTCTGCGACCAAATGGAAGACTCCATTGAGAATAAAATCCTTACGATTCGTGGTGTTCAAGTGATTCTTGACAGGGACTTGGCGGAGTTATATGGGGTTGAAACAAAACGACTTAACCAGCAGGCTAATCGTAATAGGGACCGTTTTCCTCAAAGGTTCAGATTTCAGTTGTCTAAAGATGAGAAGGATGAACTGGTTGCAAATTGCAACCGGTTCGAACCCTTGAAGTACTCATCAACCCGTCCCTATGCCTATACTGAGCAGGGGGTAGCCATGCTGTCGGCAGTTCTTCACACACCTTATGCCATAGACGGAGGTCTTCAGCAAGCTCGAAGGGATGGGTAAGGGACGAGAAATCCAGGCCCGGCTGAAGAGGCACCCACGTGTTAAGGAATACGTGATACTTGATGACGTGCCCCAATTCTTCGGGGATTTGAAATCGCATCACCCACCGGCCCGCGGCGACGTCTTATGCTGACGGGGTGCTGAAGCTCGGCTAAGATTGGCGGTTGCCGTTAGCAAACGGCTCCGTTCCGCAGGCAGAGCGGAGCATTCATGCTTTCGCTGAGCAGCAGGTATTTACGACCGGACCTCTAGGAGATTTTCCCAGAGGTCCGGCGGTTATGGGTTGATAATCAGAGGGTTACTACTTCGAGATGTAGACGGGGCGGATGGGGAATCCCCAATAGCGCTCGCCGGTATTAGTGTCGCTGGCATTCACTGTAGCTTCTTGATACCCCGCATAGCCAGGGGCATTGATTTTCATATACAACGCTTTCTCACTTTTATTCGTGGAGCGGGACCAGTAAAACCCCTCACTGTTTTTGGAGTACCAGTTAAGGCCGCACCGCTCACCGGCGAGGGGAAGGAAGATGGAGTTGCTTGAATACTCACCCCTGCCGGTAAATATCATTCCGGCCACTCCTGTCCCATTATAATTTTCAGTAAACTGCCGGTCACAGTTTTCGATCAGTTCAACAAAGTTGGCCTGACTGGGCATAAACCATGTATATTTCCAATTGACATATGCTGCATCATCGTCATGATTAAGAGTAGCGGTGCCGGAATACTGTGTATATCCGTAATTGCCATCCTTGTATTTGTGACTGGCATAGTCGTACCCAGCTTCCTTGCCGGTTTTCCAGACAGGGCTGGTGGATGTCGCGTAGCCGGCCTCATAATAAGGCTCGGTTTCACCCCAGGCGAAGAAATCGCCGAAATCCTCGGGAGAGTTGGCGCCGATGTTCATGTTGGCCCATCTGATTCCCGAAGGAAGGCCAAGATTAACGGCAATGCGGCCATACTCATCCAGAGGCTTTGCAAGGTAGCCGAAGACTCCGGGCTTGACGGTCTGGGTCTTTGTGCTCTTAACCTCGATAGTGGTGTCGTCAGTAGTGTAAAGTCTGGCAATAAAACCGTCGAACTGACCAGGAGTCATGACGATGTAATAGTCGGTTCCGGCCTTGAAAGTTCCTCCGTCTTCAGGATAAATAGTAATATTTAGGAGGCCAACATCCTTAACTCCATCATTCTGGACTGTCGGAGTTTCGCTGTCCAAATTGCTTACGGTAAAGAAACCGCAAATATTGGTAATGTCGTCAAGCGACGAAAAAGATATAATTCTTACGTCTCCGCGCGAAAGCCTGAACTTCAAGCCGCCGCAAAGGGGCTTCATCCTGACGTTGGTGGACCCGTTTCCGAAAACCCCATAAGCCGGCAGGCCTCCCTGGCCGAAGGAGCCTGCGGGGCAGAACTGCTCGCCACCTAAACACATATGAAGTTTCTGCTCGGATATCGAATAAGATTCAGCATTCGGATTGTATTTTGTCACCAGATATGTATAAGAATTATACACGGCATAATACTTACCGTCAGGAAGCACAAAAGACTCCGGATCCTTTTCACTGTAAATGGTAAAAGTGGATGTACGGGCAGTTTCACCGCTGGCAAGATCAGACATGTACGTATACTTATTTCCACTTTGCGAATCATACACATCAATCATATCCAGAGATTGCCACCATACTTCCTTGTTGTTCCTGACGAGGGTCTTTGTGCCGGAAGTTGCGCCACCTGCTATGGAATAATCTTCGTGTGTGACGGTAATTCTGTTTCCAAGGCCTTTGGAGGCAGGGACGGCATTGTCCTGGTCAAGACCCTGCGCGCAACCGGCGAGGCAAAGCGCCGCGGCAGCCATTGCTGCGAATACTATATACTTTTTCATAGCGCTAAATCTCCCATTGTTCAAGGGTTAAATCTTCAGTGGAGGCTTCTCCAGGGCTCTCGCACAGCATCTCCGCGCCATGTACCCATGCGTCCGACTCAATCACCGGAGTCCGGTACGGTTTCTTTGATTCTTTCATATAGTTAAGAATGATTTGGCAACAAGACTCTCCACGCCGCTTCATCTCCACTGAAACGGCGCGAAATATTCAATGCGTTGATTATCAGATAGTTATAATACCCCCCCCAACTATTATATTGGAAGCCTCCGAAGAACCGGAACGGTATGAACTATTGCAGGACAAATCCATCATGGAGTATCAACTTTCAAAGGTAGCAATTATTCTGAAAAAGATTATTCATCACTTTAAAAAATTCGCATTACATCAACCGGGATAAACTGGACGAATACCTCAAAAACAATCCAACTGCTTTAGCAAAAGTCGCCTCAAAATACCAGAAAAAGTAGCCTTGGGAGAGCCGCGCAGACAACTCGGTATCGCCCAGATTCTTGGTAGATTTTTTGGTAGACGGGGTAAAAGAAAATCGCTGCAACCAACTGATAACCAGCTAATTGCAGCGTTGTTCCGGCGGAGAGGACGACTCTAGTGGTGGTTGTTCAAGAGGTATTAACGCATCACAAATCGTCCTGATTTATAATAATTTACAATAAGACGGCCGTCTGACGGAAGAGAAAAAACGTATCGAAACTAAAGAGGTCGTGGTCTGCGACCAGATTGGAGACTCCATTGAGAATAAAATCCTTACGATTCGTGGTGTTCAAGTAATTCTTGACAGGGACTTGGCGTATTTATATGGGGTTGAAACCAGAGCTCTGAACCAGGCTGTATCCCGTAATATTGAAAGGTTCCCGTCTGAGTTTCGTTTCCAGATAACAAAAGATGAGATGGCCACCTTGAAATCACAATTTGTGATATCAAGTTGGGGAGGCACAAGAAAACTCCGTTCGCTTTCACGGAGCAAGGAGTTGCAATGAGGCAGTATCTGATTGCCAACGCTCAATTATTTCAACGCATCAATGCGAAATCTTCAATTCCTCCATATTTCTCCTGACTCGGTGCGCCTTTTTTGAGACAAAAATACACCACGGATTTCTACCCATTTTGGCCGAAAGACTTTCGTTGTAACAGGCCTTTCCAGCGGACTCAGTCCCTACACCATCACTCAGTGGACGGGCCACTCTTCACTCAAAGCCATGAAGCCCTATATGGCCATCGCCGACAAGGTGAAGAAAGAATCCATGAAAAAGTTTGATGATGTGTAGGTGGAATGAATTCCTTTCGATATCTTTGACAGACAGGAGCGGTATTAACCTCTCGGTCTGTAGTTTAAGGTGGTCGCATTTTGCGACCTCCCTCTGAAAACCAATAAGTTACATAAGCCGCAGTCTATACGGCACTGTTTTGAATAGTAGAATGGCTAAAAAGAAGAATACTGAAGAGCAACCGGCGCAAAAAATGCGACAGTTGCCAGTACCGTCCTCAATTGAGGTCGGTGAAGTGGCAATATATAATCCCGATGATTCCATTCGCCTGGAGGTCCGATTGGAACAGGATACCGTTTGGCTAACTCATGCTCAGATGGGGCTTCTTTTTGGCGTAGACAGAACCGTGATTGTCCGGCACGTGAACAATATCTACAAGTGTGATGAATTAGAAGAGTTGTCAACCTGTGCAAAAATTACACAAGTTCATGTA
>JAFZVQ010000017.1 GCA_017617715.1 Bacteroidales bacterium
ATCACCTTTCCAGCGGTCGGGGACCAGGTCCCGTTCTCCACGAGGGCGACCTTTTTCTTCTGCCAGGACTTCATCTGCAGGGTGTGGATGAAGGTGTAGGCCGGGGTGAACAGGCCGCCGTCGTAGGAAGCCGCGCAAAGGATCATCTTTCCGTAGCGGAAGGCGTCTTCCACCGCCTCGGCCTGGTCGTCGCGGGTGAGGTCCGCGAGCGCCACCTTCGGACAGCCTTTCGCCAGAAGGATCTCCTTCATCTTTTCCGCTGCAACCATCGTACCACCGTGGATGGAAGCGCAGGCTACGAACACGCCTTCCGTTTCCACTCCGTAGGTGCTCCAAGTCTGATACAGAGACACATACTCGCCCAGATTCTCGCGCAGGATGGGGCCGTGGAGCGGGGCGATGACCGCCGGAGCCAGCGGGAGAACCTTCTTCAGGAGCACCTGCACGGGCGCGCCGTACTTGCCGCAGATGTTGAAATAGTAGCGGCGGGCCTCGCAGGCCCAGTCATCGTCCTCTTCCCCGAAATAGCCGGACTTGGACAGGGCGCCGAACTTGCCGAACGCATCGGCCGCGAACAGCACCTTGTCCTTCTCGTCGAAGGTCACCATCACCTCCGGCCAGTGCACCATCGGCGCCATGATGAACTTGAGCGTATGGGCACCGAGTTCCAGCGTATCCCCTTCCTTGACCGCGAGGGTGTTGAACTGGACGCCGTCGAAGAACTGGCCCAGGAAGACCAGCGCCTTCGCGGTGGCGACGACCGTGATATCCGGATATTTTTCCGTCAATGCCAGGATGCTCCCAGAATGGTCCGGCTCCATGTGCTGGGCCACCAGGAAATCGGGCTTCCGGCCGCCCAGGGCCTCTTCCAAGTTCTCCAGCCACTCCTGGGTCATCCGGGCATCGACCGTGTCCATCACGGCCACTTTCCCGTCCAGAATGACGTATGAATTGTAAGACATCCCTTCGGGCACGACATACTGGCTCTCGAACAGATCCAGGTCGAGGTCGTCCACGCCGATGTACTTGATTTCCGGGGTAATTTGCTTGATCATGTTTCGTGTCATTTAATCATACAAATATAGCATATTTCCGGGGCTCCTGCAACACTCCGTGTCTGCCCGCGTGCGCGTGAAATGAAAACGACTTAATGCCTATCAGTTATGCGAAATTGCCCAGGTAAAAAAGCCCAGGCAATTTCGTATAACATTATGATTTACAGTAACTTACATTTTGCGCTTGCACGTTTGACTCAATCCACCCTCGGCACAACCTCATTTGATAAGCGGCCAGGCAATCCGGCCGAGGAGCGCGTAGCCGAGGCGGATAAACCAGGGCTGGGGCCAGTTCAGGTCCATGTGGGCAGTCCGGCTCCGGAAAACGCCCATCGCATGCAGGGCGTTGTGCGCCGCCCATTCCCGCTTGAGCGATTCCATGGACCTGTTCCAAACCAGGCTGTCCGGATACTGCGCCCGAATCGCGTTCAGCTCGCTCTCGAAATTATCCTTCCGGACCTTGAAGGATGATTCAAGGTGGATGTTGTTCGCAGTGACGGTGTAGGCTCCATTATTTCCGGATTGATCTACATTCCCGTCATTCCGGGCTTGACCCTGAATCTCACTTCTTCTTATCATGGATCAAATGATAGAAGAACGGCGCCAGGATATAAGCAAAGACCTCGAAGATACCGATAATGAAAATGCCCATGACAACCCACTTCCCTATCTCCTCTGCCAATGTCGCTTCCACTACCTTCCCGAACAGCAGACCGAGCGCAGCAATGATGACGGCCACGATGATGGCCGTCCAGAGCATGAAGCGTTTGGAGAAAGTGCGGATGTCAATCATAATCATCGCCCCATTATCTCCCCCTCCCCCAACGGTCGATACGCCCCATCCTTACACTCAAGCAGCACAGTCCCGCTCTCCAAAGACTCCAGATTGTGCCATTGTCCTGCCGGGATGTTTACCATCACTCCGCCTGGAACCATATCGACTGCCTCCGTAAGCACACCGTGCTCATCATAGAAGTTCTCTACAAAGTGCCCGCGAATGCAAACCACCGTCTCGCTTGATCCCATATGCCGATGGATAGGCATCACCGTCCCCGGCTCAATGGCATTGAGCATGCGCTGTGAACCGTCGGCTGGCGAGTTCCGCAGGTCGAGGTTCATCCGCTGCCGCGGCGAGGCTTTTGCCTGGGCGGTGAGGGAATCCAGAATGGCTTGGTCAATAATCATCTCTATTCAGTTTGAGGTCTAACTGGAAAATCCCCTCGAAAGTGGTCCCCTCTTTCCGCATATAGCTGACATTAATCTTTCCTTTCATCTGAATCTAAAATGCAGGCTGTAGGGATAAAAAACCGCACCAGCCTGCATTCTTTTGATGATTCCACTCTCAAGACCAGGGTGGCACTTTCAATCGGAAACGGGGGTCACGTTCGTAAGAGAAGAAGGGGGTCACTTTCCTTCGGAATTTCCAGAGTGCTCTACTTTATTGTTTTACTTTATATATCTTTCTTCCACAACTTCCCAGTCCACAATCTCCCACAAGGCTTTCAGATGAGCCGCCCTCCGGTTCTGATAGTCGAGGTAGTAGGCGTGCTCCCAGACGTCGAAGGTCAGAATCGGCTTGAGGCCGTGGGCGACGGGGTTATCGGCATTGGGGTACTGCCCAATCGATAACTCGCCTTCAGCATTTGCTTGCAGCCAGACCCAGCCGGAGCCGAAGAGCCCCACGCCTTTGGACTCAAAGTCGGTTTTGAAGGCGTCAAGGGTGGACCATTGTTTTTCGATCTGGGACTTCAGATGCCCGGTCGGGGCCGGGCATGACGGATGCGGGGCAAACTGCAGGAAATACAACTCGTGATTAAGAATCTGGCCGGCGTTGTTGAAGATCAGATTGCCGGTCGGGGCCGGCAATGACGGGGAGGAGGGGTCGGAATGAGGGGCGGTGGCAACAATGATCTCCTCAAGGGATTTGTCCTCAAGATCGGTGCCGGCGATGAGCTTGTTGAGGTTGTCCACATAAGCCTGCAGGTGCTTGCCGTGGTGGAATTCCAGGGTGCGGGCGCTGATTACGGGTGAGAGCGCGTCCAGGGCATAGGGAAGGTTGATGAGGGTAAACATAGGGCTGTTATTTGACAAATTCTCTCGCACGGTATCAATCAGTCAAATATACGAATATTCTACGATTATTCCACGTTTCGGCAACAAATAAGCCTCCGACGTTTGTCGGAGGCTTTTGGGGAGGTGCCAAGCGGAATCGAACCGCTGTAGCAGGTTTTGCAGACCTGTGCCTAACCGCTCGGCCATAGCACCGGATGGGAATGCAAAGATAGAGAGTTTTTTGGAAAAACCAAAATTATTCCACGTACAGCAGCAGTCCCTTCAGATACTCGCCTTCGGGGTGGTAGATGTTCACGGCGTGGTCGGAGGGCTGGTTCAGGCGGTCGAGGATGCGGACGGAGCGGCCGGTCTGGGCGGCGGCGGAGAAGACGGCGAGGGCGAAGGCCTCCTTGTCCACGACCTGGGAGCAGGAGAAGGTGAACACGAAGCCGCCGGGGGCG
>JAFZVQ010000018.1 GCA_017617715.1 Bacteroidales bacterium
AGATGGCGCTGACCGGGCGGGCGGGGCAGTGGTATTCGCAGGAGCCGCAGCCGATGCATTTTTCGGGGTCGACGGCGGGGATGCGGGTTTTTGAGCCTTCTTCGAGCGGCACCATGGTGATGGCGCCGGTGGGGCAGTGGCGGGAGCAGTTGCCGCAGTGGATGTTGTCACGGACGGCGACGCAGTTTTCCTGGATGACGACGGCATGTCCGATCTGGATGGAGCTCTTGGCGCCTTCGCCGACGGGCCGGATGGCGCCGGTGGGGCAGATGTCGGAGCAGCGGGTGCATTCGATGCGGCAGAAGCCTTCGTCGAATTGCATTTCGGGTTGCATGAGGGTGGCCAGGCGTGCGGAGGGTTTGAGCACGTTATTGGGGCATTTGCTGATGCAGAGCTGGCAGGCGGTGCAGTGCTGGTAGAAGTGTTTGCGGCTGGTGCTGCCGGCAGGTACGAGGCTGATGTTGCGCTGGGGTGCGGTTTTTTGCTGCAGGGCGGCTACGCCGGCGTTGAGTTGTTTCTTTTTGGCTTCGAGAGTGGCAGCGCCGGCTGCGATTGCGACGCCGGTGATGAATGCGCGGCGGCTTTCGTCGGGGCTCACTGCGCTCTGCTGTTTTGTCTCGCTCGCAGTCGTTTGTTCGGGGCTCACTGCGCTCTGCTGTTTTGTCTCGCTCGCAGAGAAATGCTCGCGCGACGAAACATCACCCGCTGCGTTCGCCCCGGCTTCGTTCACTGTGCTTCGGTCTTTTGTCTCGCTCGCAGAAAAATGCTCGCTCGACGAAAGAGCCTTCGCTTCGTTCACTGCGCTCTCCTTGCCGTAGGCGAAGCGGTATTTGATGGCGCCGCTGTGGCAGTTTTCGAGGCAGTCGAAGCAGACGATGCAGCGGCTGTAGTCGATGGCGTGGTTCTTCGTGTCGATGCAGGATGCCTTGCAGCGTTTGCCGCAGATGCCGCAGTTGATGCACTGGGTGGTGTCGATCATGGGGCGGAAGATGGCGAAGCGGGAGAGCAGGCCGAGGAGGGTGCCGACTGGGCAGACGGTGTTGCACCAGGTGCGTCCGCCGCGCCAGGCGAGAACGACCAATACAATAAAGGTGACGACCGCTACGATGAAGACGGGCAGGCTCTTGATATAGACTTCCGTGGGATAGAACGCATAGCTGCCGTAGTGGGCCGAGATGGCGGCGAACAGGTTGTTGCCCCAGCCGTAGAGGGGCGCGATCAGGTTCGTGGCGATGCGGCCCCATGCGCGGTAGGGAGCGATGAGGATGGCCACGGAATTCACGCCGGCAACCATCAGCAGGATGAAGAGCACCAGCAGTCCGTAGCGGAGCCATTTCATCTCTCGCTTGTATCCGAAGCGGTTCTTCTTGCCCCGGCGCCGGCCGCTGAGCCAGGAGACGATGTCCTGGAAGACGCCCAGCGGGCAGATGACGGAGCAGTAGACCCGCCCGAACAGGAGGGTGAGGACCGCCAGTCCGAGGATGACGGCCACGTTCAGGGCGAGGATTGCAGGGAGCAGCTGGATCTTGGCCATCCATCCGAACCAGAGGTGCAAGGCCCCGGTAAGGTCGAGCAGCAGCAACGTAATGAGTGTGAAGAAGATTGCTGCCGCGGATATGCGTATCTTTCTAAGCATTTTGATGAATTTTTCACAAAGTTAGTCGAAAAATTGAAAAAAGATTGCTAACTTTGGGGTTGCTAAGTATGTTAGGACGAAAGTGTGCCCTTAGCTGTAAATGTAAATAATTAATAATTAACTAAATAAAACACAAAACATGAAAAAATTGAGTACATTGTTCGCAACCGTGGCCCTGCTGCTCGTTGCAACATTCTCTGCTTCCGCTGTCGAAAACAACGTTTTCAAGGTGGCCGGCGACCGCATTACCGTGACGATCTCCGACCTCGCCCCGAACGCTGAAGGCACCGCTTTGATTGCATGCTACAATGTTGACGTAGCAGCTGATGCAATCAACAACTGCTCTTCCCTCGTCATCACCCCGCTCGTGCGCGACGAGAAAGGCAACAAGAAAATCGTTGAAATGATCGTGGTCAACGGAACGAGCCGCAAGGTCAATACCGAATGGCTCCAGCGCGTATGCTACGGCGTGTGCGATCCGAACAGCGTCCGTTTCTTCACCCTCAAGGAAGGTGAGGCTCTCCACGTGAAGACCTGCACGCAGGTTCCTTACGAAGAGTGGATGGACAATGGCGCAGCATTCTATGTGACGACCCAGAAGGCTACCTACAAGCCGAATTGCATCGCCAACGATCCCGGTGAAGAATACATCTGCGACATTCCGTTCCTGAGCGAACCGCTCGTGGTCGACCCTGTCCTCGCTCCGATCCCGGTCGAAGCTAAGCTGGAAGGCAGCCGTGTCCTCCGCACCAAGCTGTTCTACCCGGTCAACGTGACCAAGAAGGTGGACAACTACCTGGAGAACGCAGAGGCGCTCGAGCTCCTCAACACCCTCGACAAGGGTAACTTCGAAGTGACCTCCGTCGCTATCGAAGGCTGGGCATCCCCTGAGGCAACCGTCGCTTACAACCAGAACCTCTCGATCAACCGTGCTAAGACCGTCAAGGGCATCATCTCCGACAAGTACAACTTCCCGCAGGATGTCTACAGTGTGAAGGGCAACGGCGAGTACTGGGATTCCATCATCGAGTATGTGGACAACACCAACGAACCGGTCGTCGCTGAGAACCGTGCAGCCATCAAGGATGCCATCGCAGCCAACGGAGACCTCGACAAGCGCGAAGCTGCCATCAAGAAGATCGCCGGCGGCAAGCCGTACAAAGCTATCTTCGATGCAGTCTATCCTCGCAGCCGCTTCGCTACGGCAGAGGTCACCTTCCAGAACAAGGGCTATCACCGCGATGATGCAATGTCGCTCTACAAGGCAGATCCGAAGAACCTCTCCGCTGACGAGTACGTGCTCCTGATCCAGGACAACGCACCGCAGGATGTGGTTGATACCGCTGTCAAGCTGTATCCGGACGATGCACGAGTCGCAGCCGTCGCTGCAGCTCGCGCATACAAGGATGGCAACATCGACAAGGCTATCGAGCTCTACAAGAAGGCTGGCAACACCGAGGAAGTCTACAACAACCTCGCGGCTTGCTACCTTGCAAAGGGTGACGCCGAGAATGCGAAGAAGTATCTTGACAAGGTCTCCGACAAGAAACTCGCCGAGACCAACGCCAACGAGCTCCGCAAGGTCGTCCTCAACAACAAGTTCTTCGGCAAATAAATCCCTGCCGGAACGCTGAATCCGAAAGGGGAGGGATTTGAGGCCCTCCCCTTTTATCACCCGCCTTGGTGGTGGAATGGTAGACACGAGGGACTTAAAATCCCTTGGCCCGAAACGGCCGTGCGGGTTCGAGTCCCGCCCGAGGCACCTGACTTGTCCTGAAATAGGTTTACAGTTTGAGTAAGAACAATGTAAACATCATTTAGGACAACAATCTCTATCAGAACTGGGGAAGCTGGCCAGGAAGTACCAGTTTCTCCTTGGGCGGGAAGGTGGCCTCATATGCCGAAAAGGCTTCCGGCTGCGCATCGGCCACAAAGTAGCCTGCGGGCGGGCAGTAGGTACCTTCGCGATTGCCCCAATAGCCGGGGATGAGTTCCTGCGCAAGGAAGTAGGGGACTTCGGCTTCGGCCGGCTCGCCGTGATAGTGAATCCGGAGCTTACTGGCCACATCAAAGCCTGCATGCTTGTAAAAGTCAATATTGCCCTCCATCTGCAACAGGCCGATGCCCGTCTCCCGGGCTTTTTCCAGCGCATATTGCAGCAGTTTGAGGCCATAACCCTTGCGCTTGAAGTCCGGATGGATGCTGATGGGGCCGAAGGTCCAGGAAGGGAAGGCCGTCCCGTCAACAAGGGTAATTTCGGCCTTTGAGAACATGACGTGGCCGATGATGCGCCCATCCTCCTCCATCACAAAGTCCAGCTCCGGGATGAATGACGGATTGCTTCGGTACTGATTCAGCACAAAATGCTCTTGACATCCCGGACGGTACACGTTCCAGAAAGCCTCCCGCGTGAGGTTCTCCACCTCCCGCCAATCTTTGGGTTGTTCCAGTCGGATATTCATAGTATTTATATATAAATAGGAATTTTACTACTGTCTCCAATCATCTACAACATATAACTCCCCATTGTAAGTAAAGCAGATTTTGTTTTCCATACCGGTGAGATAGAGGAACATCTTCTGCCCGGTTTTTGTGTTCTTGAAGTGGCCATAATTGATTTTGCCCAAGCTCATGCCGTTGGTCCTGATCAGATGTTTCAACAGGCCCTCTGGCATTTCGATGATGGAAATATCATCAACAGGAATAAGTTGCGGCTTGCCCATGTACGTGCTCAACTGGATTTCGTCGTTCTCTGTGATCGAGATACCTTTGGGCCAATAGGCCAGCATCACACCCACCACGACAAGGAAAGTGACAGTGATAACAACGATAGTAATTATCATAGCAGTACAAGGAGATTTAAGGGCCATTGTATAGTGTAAATTACGACTTATAAACAGTGAAGATAGCCGGAGAACTCTTCGGAGCGGGATTCGAGGAGGCCGTGCGTGGCGTTTTTCATCACGAATAGCTGCTTCTTAGGGGCGTTCACATGCTTGAAGTACTCGCAGGCAAGCTCGAAGTTGGTCTGATAATCCATGTCGCCATTGATGTTATAATAGGGCACGGCATAATCGTATCTGCCCAGCAGAGACATCTCTTTGAAGCCATCCGATGCGACAAAAGGCGCGTACTGTGCGAAGACTTCATCCTCAGCATGCAGGGAAACCCAAATG
>JAFZVQ010000019.1 GCA_017617715.1 Bacteroidales bacterium
CCCCCTGCACCCCCAGGGGAGAAGGGGAAGGTTCCCCTTCCGCGGCGTGCGCCGCTATCCCCTCTGTCGCTCCGCTCCGAATCGGTCCTTCCAGGCCGGTTTTTTTCTGCGGGAATCCCTTCCGATCCCCCTGCACCCCCAGGGGAGAAGGGGAAGGTTCCCCTTCCGCGGCGTGCGCCGCTATCCCCTCTGTCGCTCCGCTCCGAATCGGTCCTTCCAGGCCGGTTTTTTTCTGCGGGAATCCCTTCCGATCCGCTTTCGGCCTCCAAAGTGACGATACCCGTAAAATAATCAGTACACCTTGCTTTCAAAGTCATCTTTGCCGCTGACGGTGAGGTCGACGGTGGTGGTGGAGTTGCGGCGGATAGCGGGGAGGTCGATTATAAACTGGCAGGTTTCACCTTTGATTTCACATTCGAATATAAGTTTCGTGCCGGGGGTGCCGATTGTGGTCTCGGAGGAGTCGTTGGGGTAGCAGAAGACTTCGGTGCCGGGGTGCTGGGCGAAAATGCCGATGTCGCAGGGGAGCGTGGCTTTGGCGCCCTTTTCGGCTATTGAGCTTGGCCGGAATCCTCCGACGCGCATGATTTCAGCGCCTGTGTTCAGGTTCTCCAGATATATTCTCGGGTCTTCCAGCCGCACGTAGTTCTTCATCCTGTTGCAGACTTCCCCAAGCCTGATCCGGGCCATCAGCGGCGTCAGGCAGATGGTCTCCGTGTCTCCTGCCTCCACGGTGCACATGCCGCTCATGACAGGTATGGCGGAACTCTCGCTTGCGAAATCGACGCTTAGCATCTCGATGGCATCGAAACGGCCGGTGCTTTCCGCACCGAAATCCCCCGGGGAGTTGGCTATGGCCACTATTATACGTGCCTTGCCGTTGCCGTGCACCACCACGCTTTCGGGCACCGACTCGTAGCGGCGCTTGTCCAGCAGTGGTTTGATGCCGTCCGCATCATATATATACAAGTCCAGGCGCCGGATGGCGTGTGGCGTTTCGGCGATGTTGTCCACTATCTGGAACCTGACGCTGAAACGGCTGCTGTCGAGCTGTACTTCTATGGCGTCCAGGCTGTCCGGCCCGGTACTGTCCTTGCCACAGCTGGAAATCAAACAGGCCGGCGGTAGTATAAGCAAGCTGAACAAGAGTAGTAGTAGGGGAAGAGGCCCCCTTGGCGAACGCCGGTAGAAGCACCACAAAACCCGGCCTGTTTGATTCCATTCTGTTTTCATAGTGCCGCAAATCTAAGCAGGCAAAATGAAAACCCAATGGAATCGAAAAAATCGTAAATCAGATTTTGTGAATATTTTAAGTCCCGGATTTCGTACCCCTTTCCGGACCCCTCAGGAGGTTTATATATCTTTCGAAAAATAATTTTTTCGAAAACGAGATTTCCGCCACGTGGCGGCTTCTGGAGGCATATTCCCGCATCGTGTCGGGGGCGGTTGACGCGAGTGCCTGCAATGCCCGGATTAATTCTTTTTCATTCCTGACATTGCACAAAAAACCGTTCCTCCCCTCTGCCACATAGCGGCCGTTGTCGCTCACGGCGCTGCACACCGCGGGAAGGCCGCAAGCAAGGGCCTCTGTCAGGGCATTGGGCGTGCCTTCATAGAAACTGGGCAGGCAGAAGGCGTCGGCGGAGGCATAGACCGAAGCCACTTCATGTGTGGAAGGATGGATGCGGAAGCGCTCCTCCAGGCCAAGCCGCGCGATGAGCCTGCGGCAGCGGCGCCCATAGGCTGTTTCCTCCCCGGCGCCGTACCAGTCGAAGCTGAGCCCGGGGCAGCGCGCCGCGGCGCGGATGAGCCCCAGGGCATTCTTCCGGCTGTCCAGGCGCGCAGTGGTCACCACCCGGTACGGCTGCCTGAAGTCCCGTTCGACAGGCTTGAAAAGCTCCAGATCCGTGAAATTGGGGATTGTGTAGAGACGGTCGCGCAGGGCCGGAGCGTGACGGCTTATGAATCCGGTCTGGGCGTAGCTGTTGCTGACCACGCGGTCGGCGAACCTGCGGTAGAGGCAGAAACGCAGCATGTCGTGCGGGAGCAGGGAAGTGTTGCAGTTGCGCTCGGACACTATCAGCCGCAGCTCCGGGCACAGGCGTTTCACAAGGCAGGCCTTGAGGTTGGTGCCGGCGAGGAAAGAAATCAGCGTGTCGCATCCGGAGGCCTTTATGTGCGCCGCTATATCGCGTACCAGCTGCGCTTCGCCTCCCTTCTGCGGGATGAAAGTGTGCGGCACGCCTGCCTCCTCCAGGGCGGCTTCGTAGAAATCTCCGTCCCTGTATGTCAGCACTTCCACTTCTTCACCTGCCGCCTTCAGCATACACGCCAGCCCGGCGAGCTGCCTTTCGGCCCCGCCCAGGCGCAACGACGCTATCAAGAAACAGATTCTCATATTATAAAAGTCAGGGGCACTCGAGGGTGCCCCTGATGAAAGCTAAGCTCCGAAATTGTCGAAGAGTATGCTCTCCGGCGCGACTCCGAGGGAGTCAAGCAGGTCGCATACGCACTTCGTCATCATGGGCGGGCCGCACATGAAGTACTTGATGTCCTCAGGGGCTTCGTGGTCCTTGAGGTAGGTCTCATACATCACGTTATGCACGAAGCCGGGGGTGTATTTCACGCCGGCGGCGTCGGCTGCGGGATCCGGACGGTCGAGGGCGAGGTGGAACTTGAAGTTCGGGAACTCGCGCTCGATTTCGGCAAAGTCTTCAAGGTAGAACGCCTCCACGAGCGCGCGGGCGCCGTAGAAGAAGTGCACCTTGCGGCCGGTCTTCAAAGTCTTGAACAGCTGCATGATATGGCTGCGCAGAGGAGCCATGCCGGCGCCGCCGCCCACGAAGATGTATTCCATGTCTTCAGGATCGTTCTCCGGCAGGAGGAACTCGCCGAAGGGGCCGCTGATCCACACTTTGTCGCCCGGTTTGCGGGAGAATACGTAGGTGGAAGCGATTCCCGGAGGCACGCCCGGCACGAACTTGAAGACGCCCTTGGGCTGGGTCTTGTCGAACGGGGGAGTGGCGATACGGACGTTCAGCTTGATAATGTTCTTCTCTCCGGGATACGAGGCCATGGAGTACGCACGGATAGTGGGCTCGGTGTTCTTGTATCTGAGGGAAGTGATGCCGTATTTCTCCCAGTCGCCCATGTAGATGGGATCGACGCCCATGTCGGAGAAGTCCGCTTCGTACTCCGGAATGTCGATCTGGATGTATTCGCCGGACTTGAAGTCGATGTGTTCGCCTTCGGGGAGCTTGACGGTGAATTCCTTGATGAAAGTGGCCACGTTGTCGTTGGAGATGACCTCGCACTCGAGCTTTTTCACGCTCAGCGCGCTCTCGGCCACCTGGATCTTCAGGTTGTCCTTGACCTTCACCTGGCACCCCAGGCGCCAGCCGTCCTTGATCTGCTTGCGGTTGAAGAAGCCTGTCTCGGTGGGGAGTATCTCGCCGCCGCCTTCGAACACCTGCACCTTGCACTGGCCGCAGTTGGCCTTGCCGCCGCAGGCGGACGGGAGGAATATCTTCTCGCCGGCCAGTGTGGCCATCAGGTTATTCCCGGGGGCCACGTTGAGCTCCTTCTTGCCGTTGTTGATGTCTATCTTCACCGTGCCCTTCGGGGTGATCCAGTTCTTCACGACCAGAAGAAGGGCCACGAGGATCAGCGTCACGCAGACGATGACCGCAATTGCTGCAATAATAGTCTGTGTCATAGCCGCCTAAAGTTGAATTCCCATAAAGATCATGAATGCCATACCCATGAGGCCCACGGTGATGAACGTGATGCCTATGCCTTTGAGGGGCTTGGGTACGTTGCAGTAGCTCATCTTTTCGCGGATTGCGGCAAGCGCCACGATGGCGAGGTACCAGCCGATACCGGAGCCGAGGGCGTAGACCAGCGGCTCGCCGATGCCGGTGAAGTCTCTCTGCTGCATGAACAGCGAGCCGCCCAGGATGGCGCAGTTCACTGCAATCAGCGGCAGGTAGATGCCGAGCGAGGAGTAGAGCGAAGGAAGGAACTTCTCCACGATCATCTCCACCAGCTGCACGAATGCGGCGATGACGGCGATGAATATGATGAAGCTCAGGAAGCTCAGGTCCACTTCCGCGAACTTGGGGCCGAGCCACTTAAGGGCGCCGGGCTGCAGCACGAAAGTGTTGAGCAGCCAGTTGAGCGGAAGCGTGCAGAGGAGCACGAAAATGACCGCAAGGCCGAGGCCGTTGGCAGTCTTGACGTTCTTCGATACCGCCAGGTATGAGCACATACCCAGGAAGTAAGCGAAGATCATATTGTCAACGAAGATTGACTTTACGAATAAGCTGATGTATTCCATAAGGCTGTGCTGTTAGTTTTCCTGAAGGTCTTTGTCGATGGCCCTGTGCACCCAGATTATGCAACCCAGGAGGATGAGGGCGAACGGAGGCAGTATCACCAGGTTGTTCGGCACGTAGCCGGAAGGCAGGACCTGGAATCCGAAGAGGGTGCCGCTGCCGAGGAGCTCGCGGAAGAAGGCCACCACCACGAGGATGAGACCGTAGCCGAGGCCGTTGGCGATGCCGTCGAGCAGCGAAGGAATGGGCTTGTTGCCGAGGGCGAATGCCTCGATGCGGCCCATGACGATGCAGTTGGTGATGATCAGGCCGATGTAGACGCTGAGCTGCTTGTCTATGGCGTAGGTGCCTTCACCTGCCTTGAGGATCTGGTCCACCAGGATCACCATCATGGCCACCACAACCAGCTGCACGATAATGCGCACGCGGTTGGGGATGGTGTTGCGGAGCAGCGAGCACACGAGGCTCGAGAGCCCGGTGACCGCGATGACCGAAAGGGCCATCACCAGGGCGCCCTTGAGCTGTACCGTGACGGCCAGCGCCGAGCAAATACCGAGCACAAGGACGGTAATGGGATTGCCCTTGAGTATCGGATTGAGGATGGTTTCTTTAAGTTTCTTGTCCATAACCTATTCCTCCTCTGTGTTAATGGTTTCTGAGTCGGCGTGCTCTCCGAGCATGCTGAAGAACGCTCCGGATCCGAAATGCTTCTCGTATGCCTTGAACCAGACGTTCAGAGCCTCGTTGAGGCCCTTGGAGGTCATGGTCGCGCCGGTGATGGCGTCGACCGCATTGGTCGCGCCGGTGGCTTCGGCATGCTTTTCCAGCCTGAAGGCGGGGGTGTCGCCCCATTCGACGGTCTTGCCGGAGAACTTCTCGCGGAACCAGGGCTCGTCCTTGATCTTGGCGCCAAGGCCCGGGGTCTCGGACTCATGGTCGAAGAATGCGCCGGCTATGGTGTGGCAGTCGGGCTGGAAGGCTATGTAGCCCCAGACCGGCCCCCAGAGGCCTGCGCCGTAGATGGGTATAACGGCGATGCCGCTGTTGAAAATATAGACCGGAAGGGTCACGTCGCCGCCGGCAAGTATTGCCTTGTGCTGCGGCTTGAGTTTGCTGATGAGCTCTATCTTGTCCTTGCTCACGGAAAGCTCGCCGTTCTTCTGGCCGTCCAGGCCGATGGTGTAGGCCTCACGGATGTTGTCCGCATAAAGCTGGAGCACTTCCGCGTTCCTGGCTGCGTAAAGCTCTTCGGTGGGCTTCACCCCGGCCGCGGACATCATCTGCCGCAGCGTCTCCGCCTTGGCGTTGGCGTCCTGGGCGGGACCCAGCTTGCCGGACACGAAAGCGAGCAGCGCAGCCACGACGACCACTATGACCGCCGTGTAGATGACTGTATAGACGTTGTTGTTGGTGTTCATGGCTATGCTGCTTTAAGTTTCTTGAACCTGCGGGAGATGTGGGCGCCGGTGACGCAGTGGTCGATGAGCGGAGAGAAGGTGTTCATCAGCAGGATTGCGAGCATCATGCCCTCGGCATAGCCGGGGTTGAAGAGGCGCACCGTGATGCAGAGCATGCCGATCAGCAGGCCGTAGATCCACTTGCCGCACTCCGTCTGGCAGGAGGTCACAGGGTCGGTGGCCATGAAGACGGTGCCGAATGCGAAGCCGCCGTAGAGAAGCTGCATGTAGAAGGGAATGTCCGTGATGCCGGCGAGCTGTCCGATACCGCCCACGAGAAGGGCGCCGGCGACGCTGCCGCACATTATCTTCCAGCTGGCGATGCCCGTCCAGAGGAGCAGGAAGGCGCCAAGCAGGATGGCGATCACGGAAGTCTCACCCACGGAACCGGGCACGGTGCCGATGAAGAGGTCCCAGAAACCGGTGCCGTACTGGGCGGGGCCGTCGAGGGCGAGGGGAGTGGCGCCCGTGAAGGCGTCGGCCACTGCCGTCTCACCCTTCCTGAACGCTATCCAGCATTCGGAACCGGACATGTAGTTGGGGTAGGAGAAGAACAGGAACGCACGCGTCAGCAGGGCGGGGTTCCATATATTCATGCCGGTGCCGCCGAAGATCTCCTTGCCGAAAACCACGGCGAAAGCCACGGCCACCGCGAGCATCCACAGGGGGATGTCCACGGGCACGATAAGGGGAATGAAGAAGCCGCTGACGAGGTAGCCCTCGCTCACTTCTTCACCGCGTATCTGGCTGGATGCGAACTCGATACCCAGACCCACGATGTAGGAAACCAGATAGAGCGGAAGCACTTTGAGGAAGCCGAACCAGAAATACTCTAGGATGTGCACCCCGGTCTGGCCCATTGCAAGGCCGTGCTGGTAGCCGACGTTCCACATGCCGAACAGGGCGGCCGGAGCGGCGGCGAACACCACGAGGATGAGGAGACGCTTGAGGTCTATGGCATCACGCACGTGCGAGCCCTTGAGCGTCACTGTGCCGGGCACGTGGAGGAACGACTCAAAAGCGTCGACGGTGCTGTGTAGCCAGTAAAGCTTGCCGCCTTTTTCAAAAATCTTGTCCATATCTTTTAAGCCATTTCTTTAAGCATCAGGTCTATGCCCTTTGCGATGATGTCCTGGATGTAGTTCTTGCTCGGGTCCACGAACTCGCAGACGGCGAGGTCTTCGGGGAGCACTTCGTAGATGCCGAACTTTTCCATCTTTTCGATGTCGCCGGCGAGGCAGGCCTTGGCAAGAAATACGGGGTAGATGTCCATGGGGAGGACCTTTGAGTAGTAATTGTCGTTCATCAGGAACGGACGGGGGCCGCCGTGGAGGTTGGTGTCCATGTCGTACTTGCGCCAGGGCATCAGCCAGCTGAAGTAGCTGTGGTCGGTGCTGAACTGGCGGAAACGTATGGGACGTATCCAGCCGAGCAGCTCCTTGTCCACGCCTTCGCGGATGATGGTCACCTGGTCGTCGTCGCGGCCCAGATAGCCGTCCTTGCCCACTGCGGCGCCGCTGAGGATGTCGCCGCTGATGATGCGGATCTGCTCTTCGGTGTTGCCCCAGAAAGCGACGAAACTCTTCATGGGAGTGCCGGGGAGGGCTTCCACGTAGGACGGGCAGAGCGCCGCAGGACCGCCCACGGCCACCTTGCGGCGGAGGTTGCAGCGGCCGGTGGCGAAGAGCTTGCCGATGGCGGCGAGTCCTGCCAGGGACACCGTCCACACGGTCTCACCCTTCATGATGGGGCTGATGTGGCTGATCTGCACGCCCACGTTGCCTGCGGGATGCTTGCCCCGGAAGGAGTGGAGCGTGCATCCGGTCAGCCTGCTGAAGGCGCTGTCTTTGCGGCTGCCGTCCAGGGACACGTGGACCGGAGCGATAGTGGCAAGGGCGTCGATGCCTTTCTGGATGCTCTGCACTTCGCCTCCGAGGGTGAATTCAGTGTCGGCCGCAAGGGGGGAAGTGTGGAATGCTGAAACAAAAATCCCCTTCGGAGCGGCCGCAGGATCTGCGAGCACGCCGTAGGGGCGCTGTACGAGCAGGGGCCAGAGGCCGCTCTGCATCAATGCGGTCTTGACGTCGGAAGTGTCGAACTGGACATATTCCTGCCTGTCATCGACCTGGATAAGGACGGCGAGAAGTTTCCGCTTCTCGCCACGGACAATCTCCTTCACGGTGCCGCTTGCAGGGGCCGTGAGCAGGATGCCGGGATTTTGCTTGTCAGCAATCACGGGGGAGCCGCAGAGCACGCGGTCGCCCTCCTTCACGAGGAGCCTGGGGAGAAGCCCCTTGATTCCGCCGGGCTCTACAGCCACCACGGAAGGCTGCATCGATTTGCTGACCACAAGATCCGCGCACCCGCTTACGGGGATGTCCAGACCTTTTTTCAAAACGATGTTATTTGACATTTTTATACCGGTATAATTATTTGCAAAAAGCAATGCGAAGATACCACTTTTTTTGTAATTTTGCGTCATTATGGAGAACAATGTGCGTGCAATTCTGGACGGACTGAACGAGGAGCAGGAGAAAGCGGTCCGGTGTGTTGATGGTCCTGTGTTGATAGTGGCGGGAGCCGGTTCCGGCAAAACCCGCGTCCTGACCAGCCGAGTGGCGTATTTGCTTGCCCTGGGGGCGGATCCTTCGCGTATCCTGGCCCTCACTTTCACAAAGAAGGCGGCAGGCGAGATGAAGGAGAGGATAGCCCGTATGGTAGGGGGCTGGAAGGCACGCCGCGTCGTGATGGGCACCTTCCACTCCATCTTTGTACGCTTCCTGCGGGAGTTTGCCGGCAGTCTCGGTTATCCCGAAAGTTTCACCATATACGACCAGAGCGATTCCACGGCCGCCGTGAAGACGGTGGTCAAGGAGCTCGGGCTGGACGATTCCCTCTACAAGCCCCGGGACGTGCTGGCCAGGATATCCAACGCCAAAAACAACCTGATAACTCCCCGGGCCTACCGCGAAGACCGCAATATCCAGATTGCCGATACGCACGCAAAGAAACCCCGCATGGCGGACATCTACGACCGCTACCAGGCCCGCCTCAAGCAGTCCGGAGTGATGGATTTCGACGACATCCTCGTGAACATGAACATCCTGCTCCGCGACAACAAGGAGGCCCTGGACAGCATTTCCGCCCGCTTCACCCATATCATGGTCGATGAGTACCAGGACACCAACTACGCCCAGTACCTCATCATACGCAAGCTCGCTGCCCGTCACCACAACATCTGCGTGGTGGGCGACGATTCCCAGTCCATCTACGCCTTCCGCGGCGCCAAGATACAGAACATCCTGAATTTCAAGCAGGACTACCAGGAATGCAAGGTCTTCCGCCTGGAACGCAACTACCGCAGCACCCGCACCATCGTGGATGCCGCCAACTCCCTGATAGAGCACAACACCGGCCGCATCCCCAAGCACTGCTACGCGGACGGGCCCGAGGGCGAGAAGATCCACGTCCTCAAGACCTGGTCCGAGCAGGACGAAGCCATCGACATAGTGTCTGCGATACAGGACCGCGTGCGCAAGGACGGTGCCCAGTACCAGGACTTTGCCATACTCTACAGGACCAACGCCCAGTCCCGCCCGCTCGAGGAGCAGCTGCGCCGGCGCAACATCCCCTATATAGTCTATTCCGGCCATTCCTTCTTCGACCGTGCCGAGGTGAAGGACCTGATGGGCTACTTCAAGCTGGTGGTGAACCCCATGGACGACGAGTCCTTCAAGCGCGTGGTCAACACCCCGGCGCGCGGCATCGGCGACACGAGCATCCGTGCGCTGGAAGAGGCGGCCCGGGCGCTAGGTACGTCCCTGTTCCGGGCGGCGTTCTCCGACGGCCTCGACGCGTACGGCCTGCGCAGCGCCGGAGCCCAGAAGATACGCTCTTTCTGCCTGATGATAGACGCCCTGAACCAGAAGTTCAAGCAGACCGACGCCTTCGAGCTGGCCACCGAAATAGCCGACAAAAGCGGCATTCTGGCCCTCTACAAGGCCGATCAGTCCATTGAGGGGCAGTCCCGCCTGGCCAACGTCGAAGAACTTATCAACTCCGTGGCTGCCTTCGTGGAGGAGCGGGAAGACGAGGCGGAAGGCGCCGAAGCCACCTTCACCCTCGACGACTATCTTGAAAACGTGTCCCTGCTCAGCAGCGTGGACATCGAGGACGAGGAAGATACTCTCAACAAAGTGGCCCTGATGACCGTCCATTCCGCCAAGGGTCTGGAATTCCCATACGTGTTCGTGGCGGGCCTGGAAGACAATCTCTTCCCCAGCCAGAACATGCTTCTGTCCATCAACGACATAGAAGAGGAGCGCCGGCTCTTTTATGTGGCCGTGACGCGTGCCGGCAAGGTGGTCACGCTGTCGTACGCCGGCACCCGCATGCGAAACGGCCGCCACGAGTCCAACGCCCCGTCCCGCTTTCTCCGCGAGATCAACCCCAGATACCTCGATCGTCCGATAGACCCTTCCGATACCGATTTGCATTTTGGCAGTCCGAGGGGCAGTCTGACCCGGACGGGTTTCGCGCAAAGCGCTCATCCCTCCCAGCGAAGCTGGGCCCCTCGAACTGCCGCCCCCATTCGGAGAGAATCCCCTGCACCGACAGCCGCAATTGATCCTGACTTCATCCCTTTGCCGATGACCGAATTCAAAGTTGGCATGCGCATAGAGCACAACCGCTTCGGCTTCGGCGAAATCCTCGAAATCACAGGTAAAGTCCCCGAGCTCAAAGCCCGCGTCCGCTTCGACACCCTCGGCGAGAAGCTCCTCCTCCTCAAATACGCCAAAATGCGCCCTGAAAAGAAATGAAACGCAAAATAACGATACTTATCCTTACGGCCTGCGCGGCCCTGCTCCTCTCCTGCAACCGGGAGACCAGCCCCGACCTTCCTGCAACGCGCGAGATCAGCTTCACCGCCGTTCGTGAAGAATCCACCCCCGCCTCCAAGACCACGGTCCAGCCCGACGGCAAGACCGTCTGGTGGGACGTGGGCGACAAAATACTTGTGTTCGCCGGCCCCGGGGCCCCTGCTGCCGAGTTCGTCAGCACCGAGACCGAGCCCGGCCCGGTCGCAGTGTTCAAAGGCACGGCCGGGGAGGCCGACACCTATTATGGCATATATCCCGTCAGCGATGCCGCGGCCGTGGCGTCCGACGGCTCCATGACAGTGTTCCTCTCCGACACCCAGAACGCCGTCGAAGGCTCCTTCGACAAGGATCTCTTCCCCGTGGTGGCGATAGCAGAAGGCTCCCGGATGAACTTCCGCAACGCAGCCGGCGGCATCAAGTTCTCCCTTGCTGAAGAAGGCGTGAGCGCCGTGGTGATCAGGAGCCGCGGGGGCGAGGCCATCGCCGGCACCGCGAAATTCGCCTTCACTGAAGGCGCGCCCGTGCTGCAGGAAATCATTGACGGCCGTCAGGAAATCACCCTGAACGCCCCCTCCGGCGGATTCGTCCCGGGCAAGTTCTACTACTCCGTACTATTTCCGATGTCGCTTTCGGAAGGGTTCACCATGACGCTGAAGCACAGCGGCGGCGCGCCCGATTCCGAAATAGTCTCCACCGGCGCCCGCACCATTTCCAGGGGAGTATTCGGAGTCCTCAGGGACCTGCAGTCTTCGGTCCCGGATCCCGGCACCATCCGCTTTGACGTTACTGCCGGCAGTGAAATCTGCACCGCCCTTGGGGTGCCCCAGTGCGACCTTGGCTCCTGCACCGTCAACGTGAACGGCAGCGACTTCACCATGCTCGGCGATACCGGCAGCGGCTATTACATCGAAGTGCCCGTGGCTGCGGACGGCAAGTATGACGCAGTGCTCATGGGACCGGATGCCTCTGCATGGTGCGGCACGGACCCTTTCAGCGGCGTAGCGGTGCCGTATTCCCAGTTCTGGAGCACCACAAAAGCCGCATACGCATCATATCCCCGCTACCTGGGTTGGAGCGCGGATATGGGCGGCACCCTGAACTTTACAGACTGCTTGTCTCTAGTGAACCTTAGGATAAAAGGCACGGGATCAATCAGTTCCGTGAAGATAAAGGCCATAGGAGGCGAACGCCTTAGCGGCAGGGCGTCGTACAGCCGGGGTTCCGGATTCAGCCTCACCGAAGGCCTTGACTGGGCCGTCGTGAACTGCACCGAACACGGCAGCTTCGTGCCCCTTGGCTCCGATGCCGTCTCAATCCCCGTTTTCATCAGTCCCGGCAACTATTCCGAGGGCCTGGAGCTCACCATCTGTGACAATTCGCACAAGATGATGAAAAAAACCATAAGCCCTCTTGCGCTTGCTCCGGGTCAGGTCTGCAAGCTGCTCGTGACCTGGGCTCCCGACAGCGACCTGCTGTTCTACGAGGGCTTCGACAACTTCGTCTGGGGCGGCGACATAATGTCCGGCGAAGGAGCAGTCGGCTATGCTCCCGACGACTCGGCGATAAGCATTTCCGGCGGTCAGGACCGCGACGGCTATGCCGCCTCCCTGACTCCTGTCGCATACAACAATCCCGGCACCGGCTTCATCCAGCCCAATTCATGGTCGGGCGTGGAGACCAGCACGGTTGGTGATACCCATTCCATGAGTGATGCCTATATGGCCAGCCGCAACATCGACGACTGGGTGTATCTGTTCCGCTGCCAGGAGTGCCCCGGCTACCTTGCCGTCGGCACGGGCAATTCCTACAGGGGCCAGGTCCGCACTCCTTTCCTGCGCAGCATTGAAAGCATCACCGACATGGTGGTGTCGTTCCGCTTCAGCCTGCAGGCCGGATTCAACGATGCTCTCCTTGTCGACATCATAAATGCCGGATACATAAGCGAATGCAAGATTGACGGAGCTCCCGTGACCCCTCTCTCCGGCGGCTACAAGTCCAACCACTGCGAAGCCAAATTCGCCAAGACCGTCGTGGAGATTCCTGCTTCTGCAGCTGTCGCCAAGCAATGGCACACGGCTGAGCTCACGGTCACCAACGCCACCGACGCCACGCTCCTGGACATCAAGGGCGCCAGCTCCTCATACGGCATCCATGGTTTCTGGCTCGACGACATCGAGATGCGTGCCATCCCGGGCACTTCGCGCAAAGGCAATCTCCGTCTCATGTACTGGAACATCCAGAACGGCATGTGGTACGACCAGGCCAACAACTATAAAGATTTCGTGGCCTTCGTGAAGAAATACGACCCCGACGTGTGCGTGTGGTGCGAAGCGTCCTCCATATATAAGAACAACACCAATACCTCGGCGTCCAGCTCCAGCCGTTATCTCCCGAGCAACTGGCTCACCCTCTGCAAACGTTACGGCCACAATTACGGGGCCCTGAGCGGATGGCGGGACAACTATCCCCAGGAAATCACGGCCAAATATCCCATAACCACATTATTGAAGATCACGGACACGGATACTTCCGGCAAGCCTGTCGCCCACGGCGCCGCCATCCAGAAAATTACCGTCAGCGGCCAGGACATCTATTTCGTCACCTGCCACATGTGGCCGCAGGCCTACGGCTTCGGCGTGGCCTCGTCCGACCAGGAACGCAGCAAGGCTGCCTACGAAGGCGACTACTACCGCCAGCATGAGATGCAGTACATCATAGACCACACCATCAACAGTCCCGATTACGCCGGGGTGGACAAGTGGATACTGCTTGGCGACATGAACTCCCGGTCCAGGGTGGACAACGGCACGTATAACTACACCGCCACCAGCACGGCTTTTCTCACCCAGGACGTCATCCTGAACCAGACAGACATGATCGATGTGATAGGCTATCGCTATCCGGCCCCCGCCAACTTTGTGGCCAGTACCTACGGCGCCGCCCGCATCGACTACGTGTACGTGTCGCCGGCCCTTAAGGAAAAGGTGGTGAACGGCTTCATCCTTGCGGACCAGTGGAACTATGAGGGCGCTGCCAGCCCCTACGTCAGCTCTTTCCGCATGCCATCCGACCACCGTCCCATCATAGTTGACTTCGAATTTTAATTACATAACAATCAACAAACCAAAACAATCATGAAACAAACAAGAATCTATGCTCCTCCGATAGTTGAGGAAATCGATGTGGATCTGAACTGCATGCTTTGCGACAGCCCCGGCAACAGGACCGAGCCTATTGTCTATGGTGATGAAGTAGATTTTTAAAAGGGGGACAAAGCCATGAAAACAATCAAGACTATCAGAATAATTATGCTTGGCGCAGCTATCTGCGCTTGCCAGAAAAGCCAGACTGTCACCGAGGCCCCTGAAGGGCCCAAGATGATCGAGGTCCGTGCCGTTTTCGCAGATGGGGAAGTTTCTTCCAAAGCCTCCCTTGCCGAAGGTTCCACCCAGTTTGCCTGGAACGCTTCCGACGAAGTTGTTGCCTGGGACGGCAGCGCTGCAACACAGAATTGCGCCATCACGGATATAGATGCCAATGGTGTCGCCACCTTCTCAATCCCCGCAGGCTCCGAGTGGGTAATCTATCCTTCCGCTGCGCTCACCGTCAGCGGCAACACCGCCACCTGGACGCGTCCTATCGGGCAGCCTGTCTCTGATGCAGACCAGATTGTCGGAAACGGGGCCAACCCCATGTTCGGAAAGGTGAACGGCGATGAAGTGGAATTCACGAACCTCTGTGGCTACATCCAGTTCAATTTCACCGGCACCAAGACCCTCAACAGGATGTTCTTCAAGAGCAATAACATCACTTCGCCCGCCCTTACAGGCCAGGCAAGCATCGATGTCAGCGCAGCGACTCCCGTGCTGTCTTATCCGGTTCTCAGCACCTTAGCCAGCGGTCAGTATCAGTATGGCTATACCAATGTAAGCGGCCTTAACCTCACGCTGGATCCCACCACCCCCACTCCTGTGATGGTGGTTCTCCCTCCTGCAACCTATGAAGCAGGGGAAATTGTTCTTTTGTTCAGCGACGGCACGTCCCTTTCCATCATCTCCAACAACGACCTCACCGTGACGCGCAATACCGTGCTCAGGGTCAAGACTATTGACGTGGATTCAAAGTTCCCTGCCAGCCCCGTCGCTCTCGATGCGGACGGCCGCTCCAACTGCTATATGGTGATTGCTTCAGATGAGCCCCAGGCATACAGTTTCGAGGCCGCCAGCATCATGGACGGCACCCCGTTCAGTCTGGCGAAATCGGCCAATATGGTGTGGTCCGAGGATAAGAAGCTCATCAATAACATCACCTACGACGCCAATACGCATCGCGTGACTTTCCAGTACAACGGAGGCGGACGTGAAGGCAACGCCCTGGTGGCCATTGACCAGAGCCTTGAAAATGACGGCGGCACCCTTCTCTGGAACTACCATATCTGGGTCACCGACCAGCCGGAAGACATCAAGATGAGCGGCTCTGCCATGCCGCAGGCAATAATGGACCGCAACGTGGGATCCACTTGGGCGCCCAAGACCGAGGCTGAAGTCACGGGGATGACAAAGGCTCAGTGGCTCGAGACCATAGGCACATATTACCAGTATGGCAATCATATTCCTTATCCCCGAATCACGGATGCCAGAAACTCAAGCGCTGCGTGGGATATGTACAAGGTGTCCGTCATGTACGGCTTCAGCAGGTATTGCCATCGCTTTACTGCTTCTACAGGCGTAAAGAACACCCTTGCCGAGCAGGAGAGGTATCCCAACTATGCCTACCATAAGAGCACCGGCACCAAGTATGGAAGCGCCACTGAAACAATCTGGACAAATGTAGTGCTTAAGGGCGGCCCCAAGGGCGAAACCGGCCAGAATATCTGGATCACCAATAATTCAGCCACGGCGAAGACCAACGACTACGACCCTTGTCCCCAGGGATACTGCCTGATTACTGCAACACATACGTATAATGCAACCAAAGATTATCCTGTATCCGATCATTTGCTGAACTCCTATTTTGCCGGTAAATACAACATTGATACAGAGAACCATCTTATGTATTATCCTGCCGCAGGTTATCTGGGTAATGGCAAATACGCGCTGGTCGGAGGCGTTTCCGACAACAAGGGACGGGTCGTTTACTGGTCTTACTATCTGGATTCCGGCACGGACATGGATCACAAATTTCGCCGCAACTTCATGAACCAGGCGCAAACGACGTTTTCCTATGATAATCAGCCTTTCTCCTCGCAAGCTCATAACATGCGTTGCAGGAAGCTGTAAGCGCTGTCTTCAGCACTTTCACTATAAAAAAAAGAGGTCTCGACGACCTCTTTTTTTTATGAAGGATAAACCGTATCAGTCGGCGGACAGCACGCGGCAGCGCATGTTGTGGGCCTGGGAGCTGAAGGGTTGGTTGTCGAAGGAGAACTTGGTCTGTGCCTGGTTCATGAAGTTGCGGCGGAACTTATGGTCCATATCGGTCTTGGTGTCAGAATAGTAGGACCAATAGACCACGCGTCCACCGGTCTGGCCGCCTCCGACAAGTGCGTACTTGCCGTTACCCAGATAACCTGCAGCAGGGAAGTACATCAGGTGCGAGCTGATGTCCATGTTGTATTTTCCGGCGTAGTTGCCATTGAGTAGGTGGTCGGTGACTTCATTGTTCAGGGTCTCCTGGTAGGTGTAGGTGGCCGTGATGAAGCAATAGCCCTGCGGGCAGGGGTCGTAGTCGTTTGTCTTCTCGGTGGCAGTGTTGTTGACATACCAGATATTCTCTCCCTCTTCTCCGGTAGGACCACCCTTGAGGACGACCAGTGTCCAGACAGTTTCGTTGGCGGAGCCGTACTTGACGCCGGTGCCTTTGTGGTAGGCATAGTTGGGGAACTGCTCCTGTTCGGCAAGCGTGGCTTTTGCGGAACCGCTGTGGGCGAAACGGTGGCAATAGTTGCTGAATCCGTACATAACTTCCATCCTGTAGTTGTCCCATGCGGCCGTTGAATTCTTCGGAGTCTTCAGGCGCGGGTATGGGATGTGGTTGCCGTACTGATAGTATGTACCTATTGTTTCAAGCCACTGCTCCTCAGTCATATTGGTCACCTCGGCCTCGGTCTTGGGGGCCCAGGTGGCGCCGACGTTGCGGTCCAGTATGGCCTGGGGCATGTCGGTCTCGTCCATGAGGATGTTCTCAGGCTGGTCGGTGACCCAGATGTGGTAGTTCCATAGCAGGGTGGCGCCTACGCCGAGCTGGTTCTGGTCCAGGGAGATGACCGCATTGCCTTTTTCGTTGCCGCCGCCATACAGGAATGTGACCTGGTGGGTGTTGGCGTCGTAGGTGGTGCTGCGGATAAGGGTTTTGGACTCGGACCAGAGCAGACTGGCCATCTTGGCAAGGTCGAAGGTTTCGCCGGAGACGCATTTCTTGGCGGTGAATCCGTAGTGCTTGGCCTCGGGTCCGGCGATGACCATGTAGCAGTTGGACTGGCCGGCGACGTCGAGGGGTTCGGGATCGGCGGGGAACAGGGCATCGGTGTCGATGGGCTTGATCTTGCGCACCTTGTTGCGCTCCACGGTGATGTCGTTGGAGGCGACCAGGGCGGCGGCGGTGCCGTCGGTGAACTCAAGCACAAGTTCGCTGGTCTCGTAGGTTGCCGGGGGCACTACCACGTAGACGCTTGTCGGGGTTGAGCTCAGGGGGATGCCCCTGCCGTAGACGTTGATGTAGGCATGCTTGCTCACGCCGCTGGTGGAGACCTTGCTCAGCACGGGATAGGAAAGCACCGGGGAGGCTGCGCTCACGTCGATGGTGGCGTCGCCGGTGAGTGCCGGGGAAGTGATGTTGTTGGTCTTGAAAGACAGCCTGTTGATGGTCTTCGAGCCGGTGAGCTGGAACTGGATGTATCCGCAGAGGTTCGTGAATTTAATCACTCCGCCTTCCAGACGGCCGAACATGGGGTTGCCGCCGTCTCCAATAAGCTCACTCCCTTCCTCGGATATCTTCTGGGAAGTGGAGCGGCTCCAAGTGGCGGTGTTGTCTGTCACGACCAGCTTGCGGGAAGGATAGATTACCCACTGGGTGTTTTCGGGAACTTCGAACGTGGCGACGCCCTTCTCATCGATGTCGGTGATGGCGCACTGCCTCTTAACGTTGGTGCCGTCCCATGCGACCAGGGAGTCGGCTTCGCTCCAGTGGAACGATAGGGAACCCTCGTCCAGGGTGGTCTTGGTGAGCTCACCGTCGGCGAGGACGGCCTTCACCTTAATCATCTTCACTCCGTCGGGTGCGGCGGGGATTTCAAGGCTTTCTTTGACCTGGCAGGCGGAAAAAACCGCGGCAAGCGCGAACGCTGCAATGAATAAACTCTTTTTCATCTCTGTTTCCTCCCGTTAAAAGTCAATACCTTCAGTGTCGTCAGCGACGATGTCTTCCAACTGGCTGTCGCACAGCAGTCGTGTGAGCTCCAGCTCCCAGCCGTCGATGTCGGGAGCGGCATACATGATTGTTTTTTTCTTCATAACGCTATGATTATTTGTTGTATCGTATTGCAATGTACTCGATGGCGCTGGCATGCGCTCCGTCGCCGGCCGGCTGGTTGATCAGGACGTCGTTGGCGTAGTCGGAGCCGTTGCTGCACACGTCGCTGGTGGGCCTCAGGCGCACGTAGACATTCTCATGGCCGAGGATTTCCTGCGGCAGTTCGAAGTCGAGCGTCTTGTATCCCACGATGGACGAATACAGGGTGTTGGACCACACGGACACATCCGGAATCGTGTAGTCGGCGATGGTGTGCCACTGCGGGTCGTCCTTGGGATCCATGCTGTCCACCAGCGACCACTCCGCTCTCCAGAAACGGGGAGCATACCAGGTCTGCTGGGTGTTGAGCACTGAAATCTGCATGGAAATGTGACTGGTGGTGATGCCGTCCGTGGAGAAGTTTATCATCCAGGCATGCGGGCGGGAAGTGTCGTAGTCCCACCAGTAGTGCGACGCCCAGCCGGTGAAGCAACCGCCGTAGAGGTTGCTCTTGCCGTACATGGAGCTGGACTGGTTGTTGATGCCGCCGCCGCCCATGGTGGTGCCGACCGCATCAGCGCTGGTGGCGTTGGGCCCGCACCACTCGATGGTGCCGTCGGGATTGAAGCTCACCAGGTTGAGCAGTGCGGCATGCTCGGTGTCGTAGTGCTCCCTGGCCGGATCTATCACGATGCCGCAGCCGTTTTTGTTGCCCCAGTTCAGGCCGAACATATAGCTGTCTTTGTTGCCCATGGGGCCGAGATACTCATAGGTGCCTGCGCCCCACATGTGCTGCTTGTAGGTCTGCTGGGTGTACTCCTTGACCTCGGAGCCGGTGTACTTCCGCTGGTAGGTGTGCGTGAACCAGCCGTTCTCGCCGTAGGTGGGGAGGCAGACCTCGTTGGTCATGTCGGGGAGCCAGTAGCGGTATTCGGTCAGCAGGGCGGAGAAGCTGTCTTCCACGCTGTCCTTCATCTGTCCCCAGATATCCTCCTTGCACTGGTGGCGTATCTGGTAGCGGCCTATGTTGCCAAGGGTGACGTCGTCCTCCATTTCAGCAGGGTCGGCGCCTTCCCTCCACTCGAAGCGGGGGAAGCGTTCGTGGACTATCACGCCACTGATCTTTCCGGAACCGTATGGCAGGCGGGTGCCGTCGTTGCGGTAGGTGCACACGGTGTTGGTGTACATGTAGATATGGTTGGCATTGATGTCACGCACCATCAAAGGGTATTTGGACAGGCGGTGAGCGCCGGTGCCGATAGCATATCCTTCGTTGACGGGGACTATTGAACCCTTACGCACCGGGAACTCCACGTCCTTGAGGGTGACATAGGTGTACAGGTCGCTGTCGGTCAGTTCGGAGATGTACTTTTCCTTCACAGGCACGGAAGCCTTGTTGCCGGCCACCTGGGACACGACCATGTTCTTGGTCACGTTCTTGATGGTCATGCGCTCAGGCTCCTCGCTGAGCACCGCCGTGGCTCCATGCAGCAGTATCTGCACGCGGTCGAACTGGCTGAACACGTTGTCGGCGGCATCTGCGAGCACCACCATGACGCCGCTGCTGCCGTCGGGAGCTTCAATGTAGACGGTGCGCTGGCAGCCGGTGTAGTCGATGCTGGAAGTCGTGATCTGTTCGTTCTCGCCGGAGTTGCCGGAGGAGGGGTCGCTGACCACGATGCCGTCGAGTATTATGTAATCTTCGATGGGCTTGCCGGTGGCGTAGGTGCCTGCGATGTCGGAGAACTGCGCCGGTACACCGATGCCTTCCTTGGCGTTGCGCTGCACGAGGTTGAGCAGCACGCTCACCTTGTCGCCCCAGCCGTCGGTGTAGGAAATGTTCACCGTTGCGGTGCGCGGCACCACCTCGTCGGGATTGGCATCGGTCACAATCGAGAGCGCATGGGTGCCGTCTGTGAGCGGCGTATCGTCGATGGACACGCCGGACACCCATCCGGAAGGTGCTCCTTCAGGATACTCGATGTCGATGTTCATATAGGAGAAGGGCACGTTGGTGGACACGTATTCGGTCACGTTGCCTCCCTTGCCGGGGAGCACAATGGATGTGTTCTCCTTGGTCAGCACGGCTTCGACGGCCCCTTTCTGCTTGATGGACAGGGTGTCGCGGCGGCTGTCCACGTCGCTGCAGAGCGCTATGCGGCTCATGCGCTTGAACTCTTCGTTCAGGGTGGCGGTGACCTTCAGGGAATCGTCGCCGTTGCCGTTCATGCGGTCGAGCGACAGCCACGGCGCGTCGTCAAGGGACACAATGCTGTACGGGCCATTCGAGAACACGGCTATCTTCACGGTGCCGCCGTCCTCGTCGATCACATATTCCTTTTGCGTCGCGCCCAGTTCCACGAAGGCGACAGGGGTCGCGTCGTCGTATTTGCAGGCCGCCAGCAAGAGCAGGGCGGGCAGCAAGGCCAGGCTTTTAAGTATTATGTTCTTCATATTCATGGCTAATTGTATCTAACGGTAATGGTGCCCAGACGTATGCCCGTGGCTTTGTCGGTGAGAGTGGACTGCTCCAGGCCCAGATTGGTCAGATATGTGGCGGAAGAGGTGGCGGGAGCCTTGTCGGTGACCTTGTCGGCTACCTGCATGCGAAGTATCACCTTGTCCTTTCCGAAGCACTCGGCAGGCAGCTTGCGCAGGTGGTCTTTGAAGCCCGGGCAGGCGTCCTGGCCTGTGCCGCTCCACCAAACTATCGAACGGTTCTTGATCATCTCCGCTCCGGGCACAGCCTTGAAGCTGGCTCCGCCGTCGAGGGAGTACAGGAGATTCCAGTGGGCGGGGGAGTCGAGGGTGGTGTTGTTCATGATGCCGTGGTTCCACACAATGCCGAACACCAGGTTGGACCCGCTGATTCCGGCCGTGGAGAAACTGATGTCGAAATACTCGCCTTCGTCGGTGCTGAAATTCCACCACTTGCGGGTGGCGAGCAGGGCGGCGTTAGGCACCAGGCCGGCCTGGCCCTTCTTGTCGTACTCGTGGCTCATCATAGAGTTGAAGTCGGGGGTGGCGGCGAGGGTGGCATCGTAGAAGTCGAGGGTGCCGGAACCGATTTCCGGCACGACATCGGTCTTGGTGTCGTTCCAGTTCCATTCCACGATGGTCTTTGAGAAGGCCGGATTCTCGAGCTTGATGTCGTTCCTGGTCATGGGACGAATCTTGTAGCGCCCGAGCTCGCCGTAGCGGACCAGTTCCTCGGCGGTGATGATGCCCCTATAGGTGCCGGATCCCTGCGCCACCACTTCGGCGCCGTTGCCGTAGGTGATGCCGCTGCGCCTCCAAGGCACGAGGGAGTTGGTGAGCATGTAGATCACGTTGCCGGACTTGTCGCTCATCAGCAGGGGGGCGGTGTCCCAGCGGGGAGAGGTGGTCCCGGAAAGGGGATTCACCGTCTCGTCCTTCAGGGAATAACCGTCGGTGCAGTTGGTGTAGGAGCCGTCTTTGCACATGATTTCTATATCCTTGAGCGACACCATGGTATAGATATCGCTGTCGGTCAGTTCGGCCAGGGCTTTGCTCTTGACGGGCACCCCGAACTCATCCGGTCCAGTCACCGTCTCGATGATGCTGGCGGCGGTGAGTCCGTCGAGTGTGAAGCAAAGCGGATCGTCCTGGCGCAACAGGGTGAGCCCGTTGATGCTCACGCGGACGCGGCTCCAGCGCTCTGTCACGTTGTCTTCGCGTGTGGCGAAGCGCAGGCGGAAGCCGAGCTGTCCGTCGGTGCTCTCGATATACGCGGTCTTGTAGTTCTCATCGAAATCGAATGCGAATTGGGCCGTCTGCAGGTTCTGGCACACGTTGGCGCTGGCGGGGTCGCTGACTATGAAGCCTTCGATGTACTTGTCTTCAGCCAGCGTGCCGGGGACCATGTCGCGGACCTCCTGGAAGGAGACGGCGCCGGGGTAAGCGGTCTGCGTGACCTTGTATTCGGCGGTCAGCGTGGTGCCTGCGCCGTCGTTGAAGACGGCCCTGGCGGTGCCGGTCCTGGGAGCGCCCGTGTCGTTGCGGGTCACGGTGAACACCAGGCCGTCGGCGGTCAGGGATACCCTTGGAATCCATTCGTCGGAGCTGTCGCAGGTGATGAACCTGCCGTATGCGACCACGTTGTTCTCGGTGGCGGGGATGGTGTAAGTGGCGGGGAAGCCGCTGAATTCACCGGCCGTCTCGGAAAGCCTGAGCGCAGGGGCATCAGTGCCTTGGGTGATGGACTGTCTGGCGGTGTAGACTGCGCCGTCGGCAGCGCTCACCACCATGGACATCACGGCGTTGCGGGGCGCTCCGGTGGCGTTCTCGGCCACGTCGTATGCGATATGGAGCCCGTCTTCGGATTCAATCTTCATGTTGGAAATCCAGGGGATCACGTGGAGCGTGTCGGGAACCGCTTCTCCTGCAATCACTACGCCCTGGGACACTCCGTCGGAATCGAAGAACTCCACCCGGGGCACTATCATGTCGGTGCTGTACCTGAGCGAGGTGCTGATGGGCGTCTGCACGCCATAGCCGTTCCGCAGCAAGGTGATTGCCGGGCTCTTGAAGGAGAGGGACACGTTGTCGCCGGACACCAGTCCTTTCTGCACCAGGACTATGGTGTCGCGGAGCTCGCCCTTAACGAGGAGGAGATTGACGCTTCGGGTCACGCCGTAATTGGCGGCATAGGAGAACTCGATGTCGCTGTTGCCGCTGCCTTCCAGCTTGTTGAGCGAACCCCAGTTGATAGTCCTGTCGAAACTTGCCGTCCAGTCTCCGTCGGCCCAGATGAGGATATGCGACGAACCGGAGGTGTTCTCGAATGTCAGCTTGTGCGAGTTCACGGCAAGCGGAAGGTCCATTTCGAACGGCTTGTCGCAGGACAGCGCGAGGGCGCCCGCGAGGCAGAGGCCGGCAAATATGCGGAATGGAAGTTTAAAGTCCGTATTTCTCATATTCCTTATTGTCTAAAGCGTATTTGGATTTGATGACCTCCTGCTCCGGAATCGGATAGAAGCGGTGGCAGGGCTTGATGTAGTTCAGCAGGGTCTCGTAGTTGTTGTTGCCGAGTGTCTCTTCATACCAGATGCCCCAGCGCACGAGGTCGAACTTGCGCTGGAATTCCCCGAAGAGCTCCCTTGCGCGCTCGTTGCGGATTTCGCTCTGCAGACGCACGTGGGTGCGGTACACATATTCGGCAAGTCCGGCGCGCACGCGGGTCTTGTTGAGGTACTCGACAGCCTTTTCGTCCTGGTCCAGCTCGTTGTAGCATTCCGCCATCATGAGCACGGCGTCGGCGTAACGGAACACCTTGTAGTTGTTGCCGTCGTTGGTCTGGTACATGTTGGGGCACCAGAACTTGGGACCGCACCAGGGGCGTGAGTTCACGTTCTTGAATTCGTGGCCGTCATAGCTCCAGGCCATGTTGTAGTTCTTGCGTATGTCCTTGCTCATCTTGGACTGCAGGCCCTGGCAGAAAATGACGTTGGGCCTCATCGACGCCCATGCGGTGGCCTGGCTACCAAGTTCGGACACCTGGATGCCGTCGTAGTAGTCGGTGCCGGCCGAGCGGGGATAAGGCATGCAGATGGCTGCAACGTTGGATGTATATACCGTACCGCCCTGGGTGTAGGTGTGCTGGATCTCAAGAATGGACTCCGGCGTGTTCTTGTTGCGGAACATCACGTTCTCGGCGTAGTCGTACTGCGAGAGGTCGCCGTAGATTGACTCAAGGTGTCCGAGAGCCTCCAGGGCAGTGCTCCACTGCTGGTTCCACATTGCCATCTTGGCGATGAGCATCCAGGCTGCGGATGCGCCAAGGCGGTCTTCCTCGTTGTCGGAAGTGCGTGTCTGGGAAGCGAGGGGAGCGATGGACTGGAGGTCTTCTATGCATTTGTTACGGGTCTCGACCGCGCTCATGCGGGGCAGCAGGGCAAGACGGTCCAGGGTCTCCAGGTCTTCGACGTCGTCGAAATAGAAGGGCACGTCGCCGAAGAAGCAGGTCAGGGTGTAGTAATAGAAGGCGCGCAGCACCTTTGCTTCGCACAGAAGCCTGATGCGGTCTGCGTTGTTTTCATCTATCTCATGGGTTTGCTTATCCTGGAAAGCACGGGAGCGCTCTATGCCGGAGATTGCAAAATTACAGCGCTGTACGCCCTGGTATGCCTGAGTCCAGACGGTCTGGCCGTGGCGGGGCGTGGCCGGGGATATGTCCAGGCGGGCGTCGAGGGTGCCGGAAGGACAGTAGGCCAGGTCCGTGCAGCACTCGGTCGCGAGCATATAGACATAGGTGTAGTAATTCTTCATCGGAATATAGCAGCTGTTGACCACCGATTCGCATTCGGCCTTCGAACGGAAGTAGTTGTCCGGAGTGGAGATGGGTGAGAGGTCTTCCTGCAGGGAACATCCCTGGAAGAGAGCTGCTGCGGCGAGGGCCGCCATGATAATGTATCTTGTCTTCATGGTCCTTCTGTTTTAGTATCTTACCTGGACGCTGAAAGTGATGGTGCGGGCCTTGGGATAAGCTCCCAGGTCGACACGGCGAAGAGTGGAAGAAGTGCCTTCCGACGAGACGTCGGGGTCGAAACCGTTGTAGTTCTTCCAAAGGTAGAGGTTCTCGCCCACGGCGCTGAAGGTTATGTCCCTTAGGAAGTTGCCGCGCTTGAATGGTAGCGTGTAGGAAAGGGACACGTTCTTCAGGCGGAGGAATGAGGCGTCGTGGATCATGAAGTCGCTCGGAAGGGCGGCGTCGGTCTTTGCAGCGGCCCTGGGGATATCCGACAGGGGGTTGCGCTCCGGATGCCACGCGTCAAGCATATACCGGTACTGGTTGCAGAAGATGGAACCTGCCATGTAGAATTCGGAGTAGTTGTAGATCTTGCCTCCGAGGGAATAGGCGAGGAAGACGCCGAGGCGCAGGTTCTTGTAGTGGAAGGTGTTCTGCAGACCGCCGTAGAGATAGGGGTCCGCATTGCCCATGTACACGAGGTCGTCCTGGGACAGGATTCCGTCGTGGTTGATGTCGTAGTAGCGGGGACCGCCGTCCGTGTTGCTGAGGGATGCGTAGGCGTGTGTGACTTTGTTGCGCTCACGCTCGCCGGCGCTCTTCCATGTGCCTCCGTACTTGAAGCCCCAGAGGGAGTTCAGGGGGTATCCGGCCACATATCCGTACATCATGTACTTGTTGTTGCCGGGGCTGTCGTAGGCGGACACGAACTCCTCGCCGCCGATGTCGTCCACCATCTGTGAGTTGTGGGAGATGGTGAAAGAGGTGATCCAGCTGAAATCCTTCTTTGCTATGTTGCGGGTCTCGATGGAGAGCTCGACGCCCTTGTTGGACGTTTTGCCGATGTTGATGAACTTGCTGGAGTAGCCCACTTGCGTCGGCGTGGGCACGTTCAGCAGCAGGTCGGAGGTGTGCGAATCATAGAGTTCCAGGGTCACGGACAGGCGCTCCTTGAAGGCGGTGAAGTCCAGGCCGAGGTTGTAGGCAGCGGTCTTTTCCCATTTCAGCTCGGGGGAGTCCAGCCTGCTGCGGTAGGCGGCCGCCGGCTGCTTGCCGTCGAACAGGTAGCCGCCGGTGGTGGTGCTGATGGCGGCGTGGGAACGGTAGGCGCTGATGGCGTCGTTGCCGGAAAGGCCGGCGCTTGCCCTGAGCGACATTTCGTCGATCCAGCCCACGTTCTTCATCCAGGGCTCGTTGGCTATGTTCCACTTGAACGCCGCGGAAGGGAATGTGGCGTATTTGTGGTTCTCGGCGAAGTTGGACGCACCGTCGCGGCGCACCGTGGCGGTGAGGTAGAAGCGGGAGTCGTAGTTCCAGTTGGCACGGGCGAACACGGAGAACTTGCGTGTGGCCGATGCGGAGGTGCCGGCGCTGTAGGTCTCCTTGTCCTGCACTGCGTTCATGTTGTTCCACATCACCTCGTCGTCCATGTAGCCGCTGCCGCTGAGGGTGAAGTTGTTGGAGCCGAACTTATAGGCGGAAAGGCCCGCCATGACGTCCAGACGGTGTTTGCCGAACTTCATCTTGTAGGTGGCGGTGTTTTCCGACGACAGGGAATGCTCGTCGTATTCGGCCCTATAGGCGTCGCCTCCCTGGTCCTCGCCCTTGGTGGGGAGGGTGCCGGGATAGTAGCGGTAGGTGTGACGCTGGTAATAGTAGTAGGAGAACACGCTGCGCAGCTCCAGGTTCTTGACGGGCGTCATGACGGCCGAGAAGTTGTTGGTCATGGAGTGGCGCTCGAGATAGTGTGTGTTCATGTCGATGAGCGAGCGCGGGGTGTTGATCCATGCACCGGAGTAGTAGTAGTCGTTGAAGGTGTCCTCCGGCTTCATATTCGGATTCAGGTAGACCGCTCCCTGGTACCAGGAGGTGCCGCCCAGGCTGGCCTTGTTCTCGTCGTTGTGGCGCCAGGTGTAGGAGCCGTTGTAGCCCACTTTCAGCCATTTGAATATCCTGCGGTCCAGGTTGATACGGCCGGTCATACGTTTCTGGCCGCTGCCCTGGATGATGCCCTGGGTGTCGTTGTAGGAGAAGGAGGCGTAGTAGTTGTGCTTTTCTTCCGAGCCGTTTAGGGTGAGCGCGTAGTTCTGCGTCACGGCGGTGCGGGTGATTTCCTTGATCCAGTCGGTGCTTTCGGTCACGTGGTAGGGATCCTTGTAGATGAGGCCGGACAGGGGCGTGTCGAGGCTGAGCCCGGTGTGGTTGGCATCGGCTCCGAATGCGGCCACGTCGTTGCGGTACATCTGGAATTCGGCGGCGTTCATGATGTCGAGCGTGCGGGGCAGCTGGGAGAAGCCCACGTCGCCCTTGAAGGTGATGCCCGTCTGTCCTTTGCGGCCGGTGCCCTTCTTGGTGGTGATTATGATCACGCCGTTGGCTCCGCGGCTGCCGTAGATTGCGGTGGAGGATGCATCCTTGAGCACCGAAATGCTGGCGATGTCGTCGGAGTTGATGTCGTTGAGGTCGTGGATGGCGTCGATTATGCCGTCCACGACGAAGAGCGGTTCGTTGGAAGCGGTGATGGAACGGGTGCCGCGGATACGGATAGTGGTGGTGGAACCGGGCGCGCCGTCCGTGGACATGAAGTCGGCACCGGCGATGCGGCCCTGCAGGGCGTTATCGACGGAAAGCACCGGGGCTGCCTGTATGTCCTGCATCTTGACGTTGGTCACGGATCCGGTGAGGTCCTGTTTCTTCACGGAGCCGTAGCCTATCATCACGACTTCTTCCAGCATGTTGCTGTCTTCTTCGAGGGTGAAGTTGAAGACGGTGCGGTCGCCCGTGATGCGTGCGGTCGCGGTCTTGAAGCCCATGAACAGCACTTCGATGGTGTCGCCGCGGTTGACTTTCAGGGTGTAGCTTCCGTCTGCGGCGGTAACCGCGCCTTTGTTGGTGTTCTGTATGCGTATGGTGGCGCTGGGCAGGGGAGCCCCGTCGGTGTCGAGGACCTTTCCGGATATGGTCACCTGCTTGTCCTGGGCCTGGAGGCCGAGGGAGCAGAGCAGGGCGATAGCCAAAAGTAACAGTTTCTTGCTCATAGTCTTCGCGCTTTAATCATTAGACGTACCGAGCACCATGTCCTTGCCGCTGCCGCCGTTGACCTCCCAGAGGTCTTCGTCGCCATTCTTCACCGTAATCCTGCGGATGTAGAAATTGTCCACGAAGATCCTGTTGGGTGTGCCGCCGGAAGTGGAAGGGTCGCCGGCCGTGATGCGGATACGGGTGTTGCCGGTGAAGGGGTTGCGGTCGGAGGAAAGGATGCCCAGGAGGAATTCGGAGCCGGTCCAGAAATCGCCAGGGAAGTTTTCAGAGTGTATGTCGGCGTAGGGAGCTTCCAGTTCCATGCTGGTAGCGCCGTTGTCGCGGAACACTCCGCCGTCGAGGATTTCCACGGTGAGTTTGTTGGCGTCGCGTTTGCCCTCGAGGTCGGTGTAGGCGACGGCGCGGAACGACACCACGGCGAGCGAATCATAGCGAATGCCTTCGTAGAAAGGTGAGGAGATGCTGCCTCCCCGGCCGTCGGCGTCGCCCAGGATCAGGTAGCCGTTTTTCCCGTACACTGCGGCATCGTTGTCGGTGACCCAGCCGCGGTTCTTGTCGTTGTTGATCCACTGGGAATAGACGGTCCCGTCCAGCTTGCGCGGGTCGGATGTGCCGTACTTGCTCCATGAGAAGTCGCTGGCCACAGGGGTGACCAGGCCCTGGTGCACTGTGACGAAGGTCCCAAGCTGTTTCTCCGGGGCGGTGAGCAGGAGCGTGCCGGTGCGGCGGGTGTAGTAGGCTAGGGTGGCGCGGGGAATGAAGGAGAGGGTGACTTCGTAAAGGTCGTCACCCTTTTTCTCCAGGCCCTGCACCGCTGCCCAGGGAGTGCCCAGGTCGTCCTGCCACGATGCCGTGAACTCCACGTTGGAGCGTACGGTGAAAGTGGCAGAGCCGCCTTTCACGGACACGCTGACCACCTTGGAGGGCTCTTCGTCGCCGGCGTTCCTGTAGAAATCGATGTACTCTTTCCGTAGCGTCTCGCCAGCGTCTTTCCCGCAGGAACAGAGCAGGGCGAGGGCGGAGAGCACAACGAAGATTCTGGTTTTTGACATAATGTTAAACAGGTTATTGATTATTTTGAAAGATCGAAATCTATAAGTATTGGTCTGTGGTCGGAAGGGTCGTAGTAACTGGGTACATAGACGCTGGGGACCTGGTCCACCCATTTGTCTCCGATTATCAGGGCATTGACGACCTGGTCCATCAGAGGGGCCGAGGCATACACGTAGTCTATCCTTGCGGAGCCTGCCGTGGAAGACAGGTAGTTGGCCGGGGCGGGATACCATTCGCGGATCACATCTTTGAGGGCCGTCTTGTTCAGCACCACGTCCTGGGTGAGCAGGCGGGTGTCGTCGTCTGGGTAGCCAAGATACCAGTTGTCGAGGCGGGAGCGGGAATTCAGGTCGCCGAGCAGTATCCAGTCGCTGACTCCGGAGTAGGCCGCGGCGTTGACTGTGCGGGACACAATGTATTCCATCTCGAACTGCCGGTAGTAGTCGCCTTCGTGTTTTGCGGTGCTTTCATCGCGCTTGGCGGAGGCTACGTTGAATCCATAAGACTGCGGCCACATGTGGCAGGTCACGAAATGCAGTATCCTGCCGTTCACGTTGACCTGGTGCAGGGCGGCGCCGTGGGTCACGGGCTTTTCCGTCGTGTCGGTGTTGGTGATCTTGAACAGCGTGTTGATGGGATACCTGGAGGTGATTTCCTGCGGATAATTGTCCCGGTGGCCTCCGAGGGCGCTGTAATTGTGGCCGTAGCGGGCGGCGATGGACGCCCAGCCGGACGGCAGGAAACGGAGGGAAGAGCTCTGGGCGCTGTTGGTGTAGTCCTTATATATGGAAGCGGCTTCGCACCACACGCAGATGTCGGGGTCGTATTTCTTGACGAAGGCCACGAAGTTGTCGTAATTGTTCCACTGGTCCGCCCACATGCCGTTCTGGATGTTCCAGTACAGAAGCCTCAGGTTGCCTTTGCGGACGTTGTCGGCGATGCGGCGCACCGTGATGTCGTCCAGATAGAATCCGTGGACTGTCGCCGAATTGGGGTCGGATCCTGCGAAATAGAGCATGGTGCCGTCGGTGGCGTTGGTGGCGGTGAGTGTGGCTGTGTGCCAGGTCTTGGGCTCCAGCGCGGAAGCGGGGATGGTGACGGTTTTTCTGTCGATACCCGCCTGGGATACGCTGCCTACGTATGGGAAACTGGTGGCGGCGTCTTTGCCGTCAACCTTTAGGGACGTGATGTGGCCGGCGTTGACCAGCTGAAGGAGGATGTTGTCGCCGGCGCCGTCCTGGAAGCAGAACTTGAATTCTACGGAGATGTCGGCCAGGCCGGAGACGTTGGTGATGGGGGGCGTCTGCATGACGCCGCGGGCTTTGTTGCCCTCGCCGGAGCCTACGGCCAGCACGCCCTGGTATTCCTGGCAGCGGAAGAGGTAGCGCCAGTCGGTGAAAGCGCGGCTGGCCACGTACGAATCCGACATCACGTGGCTGGTGCCCACCCGTTTGCCGGAGACTTCGGACCAGGTGTTGGATTGGATGAAGCCTGTGCCGGGGTTGGTGCAGGCCACGGGGGTGTAGGCGCCCGAGTAGCCGTCCCTGGTGCTGCCGCCGGTGGTGCCCATGGCCGCACCGTCGGGGGAGTAAGCCTTTGTCTTCTCTCCGCCCATGATGTTGCCGCCCCAGACGCAGTTGTCGAAGCCCTCGTACCACACGAGGTCGGGCTCGGGACTGAAGTCTATCGTTTGCGTAAGAACTGAGCCGGCGGTGAGCGCACCGGGGGTGACGGAGGTGCGCATCATCCTGTGGTCGGAGCTGCACACGGTGACTTCCAGGCCGCTGCGCAGGGAGGACGGGGCCAGCACGAAGGCTACGCTGGTGCCTTCGGGGCTCAGGGGCACAAAATTGCCGTTCTCGGTGCAGTTCACCACGGCGAAATCGACCCCTTCCGTCATCTGGAGGCTGCCCTTGGAAGGGTAATACACGGCTTTACCGGCTATGATTTCCCCGGCAGGAGACTGGACCTTCACCGAACTCAGGCTTCCGCTGCCCTTGACCTTCAGCTCCAGCACGGCCACGGCATCCTTGAAAGTCAGCACGTTGCCGGTCGCTGCGGAGTAGGAGGCGTAGCGCGGATAGTTCTTGAAAGATGTTTTGGTGCCGGACCAGAACTGCGAAAAGGGCACGGCCAGGTCTTTATAGGCGGAGCTGCCGTACCACTGCCCGGAATAGCGCGTCACCAGTACGGCGTTGTAGGTCTCGTTCGACATGGCTTCCACGTCGGCATACCAGTTGCCGTCCGAGTCCGGCTGGAGGATGTAGTCGGTGCCGTTGACGTTGAGCTTGCAGCCCGTGAAATCATCGGCCGGCAGTCCCATCGCGCCCCGTACGGCGAAAGACGCCTCATCGGCCTCGGCATAAAACCGCACCTTGCCGTCCACCACCGAAATGGGCGAACCCTTCGGCGAGGGCTCTCCCGGATTGGTTCCCGGCTTGTCTCCTTCCAGCTCACCCTTGCACGAGAAAGCCAACACGGTCATTGCCAGAGCAATAAACAGTTTTTCTATCACGGATAGTATCGGTTATCAGTTATTATTTTAACAAAAATAATAAAAAATGATGAAAATGTGTGTTTGGCGGGATAAAATAGTGACAAGAACCCCGAAAGCTTTTTGTGTAGCTTCCGGGGTTCTTGTCAGTTGAAGTTATCCACTTTATATATTGTAAATGTGTGGAGTAAAAAAGCTACTTGAGCCTGGCGCAGCGCATGTTGTGAGCCTGGGAGCTGAAGGGAACGTTGCCAAAGCCAAAAGTTGTTGAGCCTGACTCCATTATTGCCCTTCTGAATAATCCGGCGTTCATATCGTTGCCGGTATAATATGACCAATAGACCACACGGCCACTGTCGTTTATACCTCCGACCAGGGCGGCTTTGCCTTGTCCTAAATAACCAGCTGCTGGGTAATACAATAAGTCTCCGGATGTGTTGGAATGGTATTTACCGGAAAAATAACTATTGAGCGTCTGGCTTTTCACTTTGTTATTACTGTTCGAGGTCAATCTGTACAAGTGCGTTGCTCCAATAAATACATATCCTTGAGGGCACGGATCATAATCATTTTGCTTCGTAGAAGTTCCATTAGGCGTGATCCATATATTATCGTAGCCGTCTCCTTTGGGGCTGCCTTTTATTTTTACAGTTGTCCATATTGTCTCATTAACAGGATTTTCTTCTGTGCCATAATTAGTGCCAGTTCCTTTTTGGTATAGATAATTAGCCATAGTCTCCTGGTCTGCCAGTGTGGTTTTGGCAGCTGTGGAGGCCTTCATAGTATGGCAATAATTGCTGAATCCGTATTGGATTGCAATGCGGGCATTGTCCCATGCTGCAGAGGAATTGTCAATACGTGCAATACGAGGATAAGGGATATGGTTGCCGTACTGATAATATGTCCCGACGGTCTCAAGCCACTGATCAGCTGTCATTCCGGTGACCTCGGCTGTGGTTTTAGGTGCCCATGTAGCGCCAACATTTCTGTCCATGACAGGAACTGGCAAACCAGTGTCATTCATTGAAACATCAGCAGGTTTATCGGTAACCCAGATATGGTAATTCCAAAGGAGGGTTGAGGCTGCGTTTTGAAGATTCTGGTCAAGTGCTACAATTGCATTGCCCTCTAGGTTTCCCCCCATATACTTGAAAGTCACGCGCTTTGTGGTGCTGTCATAGGAGATGTTATTGATTAGACTCTTGCTTTCCGCCCAAAGGATATTTGCGGTCTTGGCAAGGTCGAAAGCAACGTCTCCAGTAATGCTTGAAGCCTTGAAGCTGTAGTACTTTCCTTCAGCAGACGGCTCAAGCATATAGCAGTTCGACCTTCCTCCAGCATCAAGGGCAATAGAACTGTCGGGGATCCTGGAATCCACGTCAATATTCTTGACCCTGAACACTGTATTGCGCGTCACGGTGAGGTCGTTGTTGGAAATGATTGTAAGGGATGTGCCGTCATTGAACTCGAGTATGATTTCCGCACCCTCATAAGTTGCGGGCGGAAGAACCACCATCACAGGAGTGGGAGTAGTAGGATCCAGTGGGAGGTTAAGCCCGCTGACATTCGTATATCCGTAGATATTGTTACCACCTGTAGCCTTAGGGTAGGACAATACCGGAGTCGCAGCGGAGACATTGATACTTCCCTTGCCTGTCAAGGCATTGGAACTAATGTTGTTGCTCTTGAAAGAGAACTTAGTGAGCGTCTTGGTGCCGGTGAACTTGAACTGGATGTAGCCGCAGAGGTTGGTGAATTCCACTTCGTCGCCATTCACCCTTCCGAACATGGGATTGGCTCCGTCGCCGATAAGCTGGCCTGATCCGGAAACAGTCTGGCCGACCGGACGCGTCCAGGTGGCGGTGTTGCTGCTGACGGTGAGCGCGGCTGAAGGGTATATCACCCACTCTGAGCCTGCGGGGATTGAGAAAGTGGCGACACCGTTTGCGTCAATGTTCGTGATGCCGCAGTTTGTGGTTTCTTTGCTGCCGTTCCAGGCTACTACTTTGTCGGAAGCGTTCCATTCAAACTGGGTGGAGCCATCGGCAAGGGAGGCTTTGGAAGAAAGTTCCCCGTCCGCAAACACGGCACGGACCTCGATCATCTTGGTGCCATCAGGGGTTTCTGTAACTTGATTTTCTTTCTGGCAAGCGCAGAAGGCTGCCGCAAGCATAATGATGCTGATTGTCTCGATTGTTTTCATTGCTAAACTCTCCATGCTTTAAAAATCAAATTCTTCGTCACTGTAAACAATCGTTTCCGTTTTGTTCCCGGCGCTGGTGCACAACTCCTGCGGGACCATCTCGTAAATCACCCTAAGACAGGGCGGACAATAATCTAAGTTGGTCATAATAAGTAAGTTATTAATGTCAAATTATATGTTCGTTCTTTTTATTGGGACTTCAAATGTAATCATTATTAGGATAAATAGCAAAAATCCGCCCCTTTTTCAGGCGAACGCTATCTTGCAGATGAAGCTCTGGAGGCCGTCGTGGAGGCCTTCGACGTACCAGGCGCCGTCGGGGCCCTGGGCGCGGAAGAGCTGCACTTTGTCGCCCAGCCGGACTTCGTGGCTGTAGTTGAGAATAAGGTCGGTAACCGTGCGCTCCGTGGTGATTTCCGAGGGAAGGCAGTCCATTGCCCAGCGGGGGTGCTTGCCGTTGTTGGCGTGTCTGTTGTCGTCCAAATCGGACCAGGAGACTATGTGGAATCCCGCATCTTCCTTGATGCAGCCCTCCGGGAATACGACCTTGGGCGCATCGGGCTCCAGGGCGCGTTCGGGGCACTGCGGCTCCGGGGTAAGCAGGTCGGAAATCCGCTCCGGCTTGGCTAATTTGCGGGCCGCAATGTCCATCAGTCCCCAGGAACTGGTGGCGTTTATGATTGCCTCCCCGCCGGCGTCCAGCATACGGTAATCCCTGATGCTGATGGGGCCGTGGATTCCGCTGTGCCAGGTCTCCAGCGTCACTTTTTCTTCCTTCTGGGGCATTCTTTCGAAGTGGATAGAATTACGCAGCAGTATCCAGCACAGCCCCCTGGCATTCAGCACCGGGTCCGGAATCCCTAATTGGGCGGAACCGCGCAACGCCAGTTCCTGGGCTATGTCGAAAAAAGAAGATGGGCGCAGTTTGCGGTTGCAGTCGATGAAGTACCCCGGAATAATGTACTCTTCCCGGTATTTGTCAGGCATCATAGCAAGTCGGGTTGGTGTTTAGGGATGTCTTTACGACTTCCAGGCCCGGGCAGCCGGTGCCCAGAATATCCGCGAGCAGGTCGATGGTGCAGCTTTCGCTCTGGTAGTGACCGAGTTCGGCCAGCAGCATGCCGTCGTTCTCGAAGTAGTCGTGGTAGTGGAACTCCCCGGTGATGAAGCAGTCTGCGCCTTTGCGTATGGCGTCCCGCATCAAGAACGCTCCGGCGCCGCCGCAGAGCGCTACGCGCTTGACCGTTTTGCCGCACGTGGCTGTGTGCCGGAGGCATTCAACCTTGAAAAGTTGCTTCACGCGCTTAAGGAACTCCGTGTCCGGCACGGCTTGCGGGAGCGTGCCGATGATGCCTGAGCCTGCGTCCATACCATCCTTCGGCTGCAGCCACTCGAGGTCCGTCAGGCCAAGGAGGGCGGCGATCTTATGATTCACGCCACCCGGCGCGTTGTCGAGGCTTGTGTGGGCGGAGTACACAGCAATGCCACCAGCCAGGGCCTTCACCACGCAGCGCTGCTGGTAGGTGCTGTCGCTCACCTGGCTCAGGGGACGGAACAGCAGGGGATGGTGGGAGACTATCATCCGGCAGCCCCGCTCGGCCGCCTCATCCAGTATCGCCTCGGTAACGTCCAGGCACACAAGAACCCTGCTGACCTCATTCTCAAGGAAACCCACCTGCAGGCCGGAATTGTCCCATTCGTCCTGCAGCTTCAGCTGCGCCGTCCGCTCGATGGCGCCGATAATATCCCGTACTTTCATGCCCGCAAAGATACGGATTATTTCCGTAAAACGTAAGCCGCTGAGTACCATATAATAACAAATCTCCATGGCGCGGATTTACACCATGGAGATTAAGAAATGACTGATAATCAATCAGTTGCGAAAAACGGCTGTTACAGCTGGGGGCCGGCTTTGACAAGCTTCTTGCCGGCGGCGTTGCTCTCGTACTTGTGGAAGTTCTTGATGAAACGTCCGGCGAGGTCTTTTGCCTTCTCTTCCCAGACTGCGGGATCGGCGTAGGTGTCGCGAGGATCAAGGATGCCGGTGTCGACTCCTTCGAGCTTGGTGGGGACTTCGAAGTTGAAATAAGGGATCTTCTTGGTCGGGGCCTTGTCGATGCTGCCGTTCAGGATGGCGTCGATGATACCGCGGGTGTCGCGGATGGAGATACGCTTGCCGGTGCCGTTCCAGCCGGTGTTCACGAGGTAGGCCTTGGCGCCGCTCTTCTTCATCTTCTTCACGAGCTCTTCGGCATACTTGGTCGGGTGGAGCTCCAGGAAGGCCTGGCCGAAGCAGGCGGAGAAGGTCGGGGTGGGCTCGGTGATGCCGCGCTCGGTGCCGGCCAGCTTGGCGGTGAAGCCGGAGAGGAAGTAGTACTTGGTCTGCTCAGGGGTCAGGATGCTCACGGGAGGCAGCACGCCGAATGCGTCGGCGCTCAGGAAGATGACCTGCTTCGCTGCGGGGCCGTGGCTGTCGGGACGGACGATCTTCTCAATATGGTAGATAGGATAGCTCACGCGGGTGTTCTCGGTGACGCTCTTGTCGGCGAAGTCGATCTTGCCTGCTGCGTCCACGGTCACGTTCTCCAGGAGCGCGTCGCGGCGGATTGCGTTATAGATGTCGGGTTCGCTCTCCTTGTCGAGCTTGATGACCTTGGCATAGCAGCCGCCTTCGAAGTTGAAGACGCCCTTGTTGTCCC
>JAFZVQ010000020.1 GCA_017617715.1 Bacteroidales bacterium
GTCACCGGCTCCACCGGCGCAGGCGCGAAGCCAGGCCCCACCACCCACTTCAGCTGGCGCTCCGGCAACATCTCCGCCTACAAGATCTTCACCCACCAGCACCTCCCCGAAATCCTCCGCACCCTCTCCCGCCTCTGTCATTCTGACCTCTGTCATTCTGAGCGAAGCGAAGAATCTCCCTTCCCCGAAATCCACTTCATCCCCCTGCGCGGAGATTTCGCCCGCGGCATCTTCGCCGCGGTGCACACGGAGTGCCCTCTCGCCGAAGCCGCCGTCCGCAGGCTATATGAAGACTACTATGCGGACGCCCCCTTCACCTTCGTCGCCCCCGGGCCGGTGGACCTAAAGCAGGTCACGGGCACCAACAAGTGTCTCCTACAGCTTGAGAAGCACGGTTCCCGCCTCGTGGTGTGCTCCGTCATAGACAACCTCCTCAAAGGCGCCTCCGGGCAGGCTGTGGAGAACATGAACCTGATGTTCGGCCTGCCGGAAGACATGGGCCTCCACCTTAAAGCAACCGCCTATTAGCATGAATCTGTTTGACGTATATAATCTGTTCGATGTCGTGCCTGTGCGGGCCGAAGGCTGCAAGGTGTGGGACGACAAGGGCGTGGAGTATCTCGACCTGTACGGCGGCCATGCCGTCATTTCGGTCGGCCACAGCCATCCTGCGTATCTGCGTGCCCTCTCGGAGCAGGCGGCAAAGATCGGCTTCTACTCCAACAGCGTGCGTAATCCCCTCCAGGAGCAGCTTGCCCGCAGGATCGGCGAAGTCAGCGGCTATGAGGATTATTCACTGTTCCTCGTGAACAGCGGCGCCGAGGCCAATGAGAACGCCCTCAAGCTCGCCTCCTTTGCCACCGGCCGTGACCGCGTGGTGGCCTTCCGCAAAAGCTTCCACGGCCGCACTTCCGGCGCCGTGGCCGCAACGGACAACCCGGCGATAGTGTCGCCGTTCAATTCCCACCACCGCATCAGTTTCTGCGAGCTGGGCGATGCGGAAGGGGTGGAAAGGGAGCTGTCGGGGGGCGACGTGGCCGCCGTGATCGTTGAAGGCATCCAGGGCTGCGGGGGCATCAATATCCCTTCCGCCGCATTCCTGCAGGCACTTTCGGAGCTTTGCCGTAAACACGGCACCGTGCTGGTGCTCGACGAGGTCCAGAGCGGCTACGGCCGCACCGGGCGCTTCTTCGCCCACCAGTGGGCAGGAATACGCCCCGGCATCATCAGCATGGGCAAGGGCATAGCCAACGGCTTCCCCTGCGGCGGTATCCTGATCGCTCCGGAGTTCCAGCCGCGCAAGGGCATGCTCGGCACCACATTCGGCGGCAACTACCTCGCCTGCGCCTGCGCCCTTGCCGTACTTGATATAATTGAGAATGAGGGGCTTATAGCCAATGCGCTGGCCTGCGGCGACTATTTGGTGGATGGCTTGCAGAAGATTGCCGGCCGGGCAGTCATGCCCGACCCGATCAGGCATCCCTCCATCAAGCAAGTACGCGGACGGGGCCTTATGATAGGGATAGAGTTCAACGGGCCGGTGGAGGATCTTCGCCGCCGCCTGTTGTTCGAAGACTATATATTCACCGGAGTCTCCGGCAAGACTATTATTCGCCTCCTGCCGCCGCTCTGCCTCAGCCGCAAGGACTGCGACCGCTTCCTATCGTCGTTAGATTCTTCGCTTCGCTCAGAATGACAATGAGAAAATTTTTCTACGTAACTGATATAGGCGACCTGAATGCTGCGCTGGAGGAGGCGCGGCAGGTGAAGGCCGACAGGCTGGCATGGCGGGGGCTCGGCGCCGGGAAGACCATCATGCTGGTGTTCTTCAACAGCAGCCTCCGCACACGCCTGAGCAGCCAGAAAGCCGCCCTGAACCTGGGCCTGAGCCCAATCGTGCTCAATATAGGCCAGGACAGCTGGAAGCTGGAGACCGGGCTCGGCGTCGTGATGGACGGCGACAAATCCGAGCACCTTCGCGAAGCCATCCCCGTGATGGGGTGCTACTGCGACCTCATCGGCGTGCGCTCCTTCGCCGGCCTGACCGACCGCGAAGCCGACTACGCCGAATCGGTGCTTCAGCAGTTCGTGCAGTACAGCGGCCGGCCGGTTATCAGCCTCGAGTCCGCCACCGTGCACCCGTGCCAGGCCTTCGCCGACCTCATCACCATAGATGAACATAAGCGCCGGCCCCGCCCTAAGGTGGTACTCACCTGGGCGCCGCATCCAAGGGCCCTGCCGCAGGCCGTCCCCAACTCCTTCGCCGAGTGGATGGTGGCTGCGGGCTACGAAGTGGTCGTCACCCACCCTGAAGGTTATGAACTCGACCCCCGCTTCACCGCCGGGGCCCGCATAGAGTACGACCAGATGAAGGCCTTCGAGGGCGCAGACTTCATATATGCCAAGAACTGGAGCTGTCCCGGGATAAGCGTCCCGGAGCAATACGGCCGTATTCTGAGCAACGACGGCTCCTGGACCGTGGGCGCACGGCAGATGGCGGTCACCGACGACGCCTTCTTCATGCACTGCCTGCCGGTGCGGCGCAACGTCATCGTGACCGACGAGGTCATAGATTCCCCGCGCAGCCTGGTGATTCCGGAGGCCGCCAACAGGGAGATAGCGGCGCAGGTGGTCATGAAACGAATGCTTGAGAGCCTATGATGACGGTAGTGAAAATAGGTGGCCATGTGCTTGACGATGAAGTGCTTCTGGAGCGCTTCTGCCGGGATTTCGTCGCCCTTGCCGGCACCAAGCTGCTGGTCCACGGAGGCGGCGCCCTTGCCGGTGAAGTCCAGAAGGCGCTGGGCATAGAGCCGCAGATGGTGGAGGGCCGCCGGGTCACTGACGCCTCCACGCTCCGTGTGGTCACTATGGTCTATTCCGGCTGGTGCAACAAGCATCTGGTGGCCCTCCTGCAGAGCCTTGGGTGCAACGCGATAGGGCTGTCCGGATGCGACGCCGGATGCATCACCGCCCCGGTGCGTCCTCCCCGCACGCTCGCCGACGGCGTGACCAAAGTGGATTACGGCTTCGTGGGCGACGTGAGCCCCTCCAGCGTAGACACCCGTTTCCTGCGTAACCTGCTGGATATGGATCTGGTGCCCGTGCTCAGCGCCATCAACCACGACGGCGCCGGGCAGCTGCTCAACACCAACGCCGACACCGTGGCCGCCAGCGTGGCCGCAGCTCTCGGCGCGCGCCTGGTGTGCTGTTTCGAGAAGGAGGGGGTGCTTTCCGACGTTGGTGACCCTTCGAGCGTGATTCCCCGCATAGATTCCGCCTCTTTTGAGCAGCTTAAGGCGTCCGGGACCGTGTCCGCGGGCATGCTGCCCAAGCTGGAGAACGCTTTCGCGGCGCTGCGGCAGGGCGTCCCCGAAGTGATACTCAAATCAGCTGCCGGGCTGCTCAGCCGGGGCGGCACCAAGATATGCCTATGAAGTACCTGGATGATTCACTCGAACTGCTGAGGCAGATGGTCCGCATCCCGTCGCCATCCTTTGAGGAGGCGGCTGTTGTGGGGCTGATTTCCAATGCGTTGAAGGATTGGGACGTGCCGCATTCCGTGGAGAAGAGGAACATTATCGCCCTCTCCGAAGGCTTCGACGCCGCCCGTCCCACGCTGGCGCTTAACGCCCATGTGGACACCGTGCCGGCTTGCTCCGGGTATTCTTTCGACCCTTACGATCCGGGCGCCGACCCTGCTGTGGTCCGCGGGCTCGGGAGCAACGACGACGGCGGCAGCTTGGCGGCCATGGCCTGGACCGGCGTGCGCTGCAGCCGTCCGCCAAGAGGCATGAGCACGGTGTTTGCCCCAACCGTGGA
>JAFZVQ010000021.1 GCA_017617715.1 Bacteroidales bacterium
GAGGCCTATGGCCCAGCGGGCAGCGGCCGGGAGGTGGCGGCGGGGCTTGGCCGGAGCCGGAGCGGCGACGGGTTCGGGGGCTGGTTCGGGAGCTGGGGTTGGTTCGGCGACAGGCGCAGGAGCCTCGGCCACATTTTCGGCCTGTTTTGCGGCCGGAACGGGGGGCGCGACTGCTATCGGGATATCGGGCAGGGCCACCGAACTGTGGGTTTTCAGGGACACGGAATCCAGCCCGCAGGCATCGGGAGAGATATCGAGGTCTTCGTCGGCGACGAAAAACAGGTGATTCTCGCGGGTGGCGCGGAGGCGACCGAGCCCGGGGAGTTCCACGGCCTTTTCCTCCCGCAGAGTCGCGGCCAGCCCGGACAGGAACTCTTCGAGTATCGCAGCCGCTTCGGCGCGCGACTTGCCGTTGTCCCTGGCGTACAGCTCCGCCAGCAGGCCGTCTCCGCTTTCAGATTCTGAAAACGAGAGACGCCGGTAGGGCGGATTTATCGTGTAGCCCCGGTCTGCAAAGGACGCGGGCATATCCTGGGCCACGAAACTGCCAAGACCGGGAAGGCCCAGGGTGTCGTGGTCGAGAATAAGGTCCCGGACCATGCGGCTTAGTAATTCCACATCCATAACAAGGCAAATTTAACAATTATCCCCGAATCGCCCAAATCACACTTCTATCCATTCGGACTCCCCTCCCCAAAGCTTGAGGAACTTCCGGAAAGACTCCCCGCTGATCACCACGGAGGCGGTGTTGTCGCATGGATGGAAACTGATCCGCTCCGCCCGTGCCAGGTCGGCGTCAAGGAAGTACTTCACCCTGTGGCCGTTTTCAAACAGCTCCTTGGGATCAGCCGTGCCGGAGATATTAATATCGTGGATGAGCCCGAATGCGCACACCGACCCGGGGCTCACGCCCAGGCACCTGTCCATCCTTTCCGGACTGGCAAAACTCAGCTTGCCCTGGCGCAGCTTATGCTCAAGCGAATGGATATCAAGATCCTTGTGGCATTCGAAACTGACCAGATAATGGCGGTTACCCTTGTGGTTACGGAAAAACAGGTTCTTGCAGTGCGTCGCATCGATGTCCTTCCAATAAGCAAGGGCCTCAGCCACAGTGGGCAGCGGCGGATGATAATGGATTTCATAAGGAATATCCGCGGCATCCAGCCAGTCCAGCACCTCTTTGATTTTTGGATTCATACTCTGCCTCCTCAATAAAAACGATGTCCAAGATACAAAAAAATCGCGAAAAAATTTGCATTTCACAAAATTCGGAGTAACTTTGCAATCCCGTTCGGAATGACGGATTGAAATATTCCTCTTTAGCTCAGTTGGTTAGAGCACCTGACTGTTAATCAGGGGGTCCTAGGTTCAAGTCCTAGAAGGGGAGCAAAAAGCGGACGGCACGCAATGTGTCGTCCGCTTTTCTTCGTATTGGGGGTACGTGCTAGTCGCCGGCGAATTTGACGCTGTCGGTGGTGACGACGGAGTTGGCCTGGCCGACGTATTGTAAGTAGTTCTCAGCGGTGAGGGTGACGAGATCCGCATCGCTGGTACCGATCTTGCCGCTCACGGAGCAGTTGCTTAACGTGGGAGTCTTGGAGAAGTAGCCATAGAGCACACCGTTGTAGGTCTGGGCACCGTCGGTTTTAACATTCTTTCCGATGAGAGTAGCTCCGATGCTGCCGCAGTTCTTTATTACCACGCTGGCGTCGTTGACCAGACAGACGACTCCGGCCACGGAAACTATTCCAGGGGCAATCAGGTCGCCCTTGTTGATGCAGCCGTCAAGCACCACGCCGGGGCCGGCTATGCAGGTGATGTTGGCCGGGCGGAAGGTGCCGGACTGGGTGCAGTGGACGTCGCCGTTATTGATGCAGTCCTTGAGCACGGTGTAGCGGTTGCAGGATGACACCATGCCCGAGGTGCGTCCGGTGGAGCTGAAAATGGCTCCGTCGTTGACACAGTCCGTGAATGTGACCGTGGTGGGATTGTTGGTGTTGGTCGAGAAGCCGGCGATGCCGCCCAGGCACACGCCGTTGGCTCCGTTGCCGGCATTAGCCCCGCCGGAGAACGGATCGGAGTCGCTGACACCTATCTGGCCCGCATTATACAGTCCGGTGAGGGCGGCCGGCACGCTTGAAGCGTGGACCTCTCCGATAATACCGCCGATCATCATGCGGCCTGCCGCAGTGTTGTTGGGAAGCGCAGAAGTGCCGCCGCCGGTGATGGGAGCGTAGTTCTTGACATTGTCCACCGTCACGCCCATGGCAAGGCCGGCCAGCACACCGAAGGAGCCGGCGTACGCGCTGGATATATGCATGGAGCATGAGGAGTCGAAGGTCAGGTCCTTGACCACGGCACCGTCGCCCAGGCCTCCGAAGAAGCCCCATGCCATGTTAACCGCCGAAGGGGTGAACGACATTGCCAGGTTCTTGATCTTGTGCCCGGCGCCGTCGAAGGTGCCGGCAAACAGATTGCCGGAGGTGGCAAGGTTGACATGCGACCATGTGCTCATGGTGCAGTTGCCTATGGGCTCCCAAGAGGCGACGGACGAGCAGTCGATATCGGCCGCCAGGGTCACGTTTGCCGTGAGGGCGTCGGCGTCGCCGCTGTTCACGCGGGTTGCGAATGCCAGCAGGTCGGCAAGTGAAGATACGGTGATGTTTTCGTGTTCGCCGGGATCGGGATCGGTGCCGCCGCTGCCGCTGCCGCCTTCGCCGTCCATGTCGGTCACATCATAAGGATTGGCGATTGCGTAACGCGCCGCATGGAGCGCTACCGGCGCATTGTCGTCCGTGACCGGAGTCGAAAGGCTGCCGGAGGTGGTGTTGGTGACGCTGTAACGGTAGCTGTTGGTGTCCATGGTAACGTTGCCGTTGAACGGGCCTATCACGCTTTCGAAAACGGTGCAGGCCGCGCCGTAACGAGCTATGCCATAGTTCATATGATAACCGTCACGGGTGAGGCCGTTAGCGTCGTTTATGCCGGAAGTGCGGAGGTTCTGAAGCATGGCGCCGGTGGAAATGATACCGTCGAAAGTGCATTCCAGCATAACCTTCCGGGCCTGGTCCGAAATGGCCTTCCACATGCCGGCCTGGTCGGAGAACGGCTTGGAGACATTCTGGGCCTTGCTCAAATCGAAGTAGGCCTGGGAAAGGATGTAATAATACTTAGGAGTTCCGCCCTGAGCGTCCTGCGCATCCTTGAGTTTGGACAGGAGGCCGTTCACGGCATTCTTCTCGTCATCAGTCCAGCCCCAGGCGAGAAGACGTCCGGTATGTTCCTGAATCGTGATGACGTCCCATTTGGCGCTGACTGCGACCTGGGCCAGGCTCTTGCCTGTGATATCGGTCCAGGAGGTGGCTCCGGGGTTGCAGATGTAGCAGTGGTAGTCGGTGGAGGAAGCCCAGCCGGAATTGTATTCCGGGATGGTGCGGCCGCCATAATACATGTGGACCATCTGCACCTTGTTCAGGCCTGCGGCGGCGAGTATGCCGGGCAGGTGCTCCACGGCATCCTTGGTAAAGCTGTTGCCTATGAAGAAGATGCGGAAGTCGGCATCGACGGCTATGTCCGGATCGGCCGGATCCTCGCCGGTCTGGATGTCGTATGTGATTTCATTATAACTGCCGTTGGCGTTGCCCTGCTTGCCCAGGTAACTGATCTTGTTGGACTCGCTGTAGAGGTCGTACTGCCAGTCGCCGTTGTTGTAGGTACCCACACGGCCGGATGCGTGGCAGCCCGTCCAGACGGCGGCGCTGGTCACATAGCCGAAGAACACGCCCCTGTACTGGCTGTCGGAAATGATACGGCCGTAATTCTCGCAATTGGTGTAGGTGCCGGCTGTGGGGAGGGAAAGAATGCCGCCCACGCGCCCTGACGTGGTGGACACGAGGTCGCCGTAGTTCTTGCAGCCCGACAGGTTGGAGCCATTGTTGGTGAAGCAGGTGATGTTGCCTGCACGGGCGCCGTCGGTCTTGGGCATCGAGTTGATCTGGTCGCCGCGGTTCTCGCAGTTCACTATGTCAGTGCATGCGTTGGCCGCGCCCACAATGCCGGCCGTGCGCGCCGCCTGGGAATTCATATTACCATAATTGTTGCATGCAGAGACCACGTTGCGGAAAGCATTCCCGGTGGGCGCGTTGGTGAAGCCGGTAATGCCGGCCACATGGATACCGGTGGCGCCGGAGTCGAGGTTGGCTGTATTTTCCGCCAGTATGTCTCCGTAATTGTGGACGCTGTCCAGTATGCTTCCCACGTTCTTGCTGTACATACCGCCGATCATAGCCATATGCAGGTAGCCGGTGGCGCCGCCGTTGTAGGTCATCGGCGCATAGCTTGTGACGTCGCGGACAGTCGCGTCGTAGAGGACGCCTGCCACCATACCGGCGCTCAGGGAGACGGAGGCGCTGACCGTCAGGGAGCAGTTGTTGTCGATTACGAAGTTCTGCACGATTGCGCCTTCGCCGAGATAGCCGAAGAGGCCATAGTGCCTGCCGGGTTCGGTCTCGTTGCAGACCAGGTGGAGGTTCTTGATATGGTGCGCGCCGCCGTCGAACTTGCCGGTGAAGGCATGTCCCGCCGTCACTACCGGATTATAGCTGGTCCAGGGCGCGGTTGCGTGTCCCACGGGCTCCCAGTCGGTCACACCGGTGAAATCTATGTCCGCCAGCAGGTTGACCCATCCTTCTTCATTCTCCCACTGTGCCGTGGATTCGCCTGCGTTCACGGCAGCGGCGAATGCGGCGAAGTCGGTCGCGTTGCGTATGCCGCCGCTGTTGGCGCTGAAGGCGACTTCCGGCATGCTCCGCAGCTCCCCTGCCTTATAGGTGCGCGCTCCGGTAGTCATGCGCATGGTGCCGTTCGCCTCGCTCACCAGATCCACCTGCACGCCGCTGGAATAGCTTCCCGCAGGCACAGGGATGTAGAGCATCTGGGGCTGGGAGGACAGGACGCTGCCGCAGGAAAGGGTCACTTTCTTGCCCTCGTCTCCGGTTGCGGCGCCAGTGAGGGCTCCCGATTCATAATCGATGGTGAAGTCGCCGCAGACCTGCTCCCCTCCGAGGCCGCTCACGACCACTTCCTTGAGGGTCTCGCCGTCACCGGTAACAGCCAGCCTGATTATGGCAGTAAGCGCTGAGAAGCTGATACTGTTGCCCGAAGCGACATAACCTGAAAGCGGCAGGTCAAGAGATGCGGAAGACCTCTGGGCAGGCAGGCTTATCGTGGCCTCGTCTTTCCAGAGGGATGCCGGATAGACAGCCTTGTAGGGCGGAGTCAGGACTTCGGTGAAGCCGAACTGTGCCGAGCTTGATGCCTCCGTGAGCGCCGCCGAAGTGGCTCCGTTCACGCAGACCGCGTCTCCCGCTGTCCAGCTGATTTTCACTCCGTCGATGGACGTCTTGGTGAGTTGCCCCAAATCGGCGGTAATGACTGTCTTGATGTCTTTCAGGGCCGGATCCACTAACGCCGGTTCCTTTGTGCAAGCCGTAAGCGCCATGGCTGCGGCAGCTGCGATTACTAAAAACTTTTTCATATATGGTGTCATTATTTTTCCTTTACGATCAAATACGACATACAGCTCCGCTCCCCCTTGGAGTCGGAAGGTTTCGATACTATCGCGCCTTTCTGCGCAGATTCATTCCATACCCACATGGACGAAGAGCCTCCCCCGTCCATACGTGTGACCCACCAGCCCCCGAGCTTGCGGGCTATGCGGTACATTTCATATCCTTTCACACCCATGGAATACCAGCCCTGCCGACCGTCGATTTCCACCAGCCATACCGTCCTGAGGTCCTGGCTGACCACGGGGAAGGTCATCGGGTCATATTTGGAATACAGGCTCGCGCTGGAGCCCGGGGTGTTGGAAGCATCCTGCCCGTCCGTCATCAGCTGGTACATGGTGGAGCCAAGAGACCAGATGGGCTTGGAAGAGTCCCCGTCGATGGCCATGTCGCATTTAAACTCAACCGTGTCGCCCGGCTTCACGGAATTGGCCCATGCCGCGGCATAATCGCCGGAGAGCGCTATTCCGATACGGTCGGCAGAGCTGATGTACGGAGCCTCCGACAAGGGTGAAGTCCGCCCGTCCAGCACGCTCACCACGGTGGCCGCAGCGTATCCCCTGTTGACCTGCATATGCCCGGATGAATATTCGCAAATCACATAAAGGACGTCCCGGGCCAGTCCGTTGACCAGGGAGGTATTCTCCGGATGGGGATTCCGCAAGTAGCGGGATGTGAAAAGGTTCACCGGGGAATCCGTCGGAGAGGCATGTCTGAGCGTGGTGTCGTTGACGCTGTGGAACGGATATTCCTTTCCTCCGGTACGGAGGGTGCCGGTGAAGACTTTCTTGCCGCAGGACGCCGTACCGTCAGTGAAGACGCAGAAGCACCAGCGGTGGTTTGAAAGGGATTTCACGACGGTCGGATTGTTGATGTACAGAGGCTCGCCGTTTTCCACATGGAACCCGCGCAGTATGCCTGCGTAAGAGTCGAAGAACTCAAAATTGGTCCCGGCAATTATCTTCTCCCCGTTGCTGCGCCTGTGGGCACATAGCCGGGACAGGGTCTCGCGCAGGTGGAAACCTGCGTTGAGATGGTCGTTGTCCAGGCCGTTGGGGTTGGGTATTATGCCGTCGGCAAGCGCCGTGGAGAGTTCTATGCCAGGATCTGACAGGTCTATTTCCAGCACGTGCATGTGCCGGGGCACGTTGTCGAACGAACAATGGCTGTAGGTCACCCCGCTATGGAGCCGGCGGGTTTCGAGCACCGTCCAGTCGTAGTATGAATCCACGGTCATGTCCACACTGTTCGCCGTCAGGTCGAAGTATGTTTCATAATTCTGACAGACCGCGTTGTAGTAGTTGGATGCCGGCGCGGAACCGGGATCGGAAGCATACAGGCTCCAGTCACCCACACGTCCGTAACCATTGTTGCCGGTGAAGTTGCCTATGGCCCTGTTGTACGAGCAGCCCCAGGCGGGCCCGTACTGGCTGCCGTCCATCTTGCCCAGGACGGTGCCGTTGTTGGTGCAGCCGGTGATGATTCCGGAGTTGTATCCGGCCAGCCCGCCTTCCTGGCAGACCAGAGGGACGGAAAGGTTGCCGTCGTTGGTGCAGTTCTCCATCCTGGATTCAGAGTCGATGTATCCGGCAAGACCTCCGATAATGAGACTGTTGCCGTAGGCGGAACAGCCGCTGACGGTCAGGTCTGCATAGTTGACTGCTCCGTTCATCGTCAGGCCCTTGCCATAGGCGCAGATGCCTCCGGCCCTCAGTTTTCCGGGGTTGCCGGAGAACGTGACGGTGCTTCCGGGAGAGCCGAAGCTGAGGTTGCTGATAGTTATGCCCTGGGCATATCCGACAAGGCCGGCGTGGGGATAGGTGCCGGTGTCGACGGTCCAGTGGAAGTTCCTGATACTGTGTCCCATGCCGTCGATATCGCATTTCAGGGGATGGGTGGACGTGCCTATCGGGATCCATTCGCTGATGGAAGATCCGTCAATGTTGCCCAGTATCTGCAGTTTTCCGTCCACCAGCCACTCACTGAGGTCGGCTCCGGAATTCACCGCCCCGGCAAAAGCCGCCAGGTCAGCAATCGTGGAGATACCCTTCTGGACGGGGGCTTCGCCGTACTTTATGTTATCCGTCGTGACATTGGTGGCGGAGCTGTTGTGGTAGCCGACATAATCGAAATAATTACCGGCATTCACCCCTGCCATATTATAATTTCCGCCGTTATAGTCGCCCACATCGCCGGCGGCGATACAGTTTTCAAACGCCGCGGCGACATTGCACTGCTGGAAAAGGGTTCCGCGGTATGTAGTCTCATCCGTAATCACGCGCCCGTAATTGGCCACCCTGGAGAACTTCAGGTTCTTGTTTCCTATGAGGCTGACTACGCCTCCTGCGCGCGCGGCCGTGGAACAGATAACGTCGCCGTAGTTGGTGCAGTTCACGATGGAGCCGCCTGCGTTCGTCATTACGCAGGTGATGTTAGCAATGCGCGATCCTCCTTTGGTGGGGAAGGAATTGAAATTGTGGCCATGGTTGACGCAGTCCTTGATGCAGGTGTAACGGTTGGCTGCAGCCACTATGCCGGCAGCGCGGCCGACGTCGGTATTCAGGTTCCCCTTGTTGATGCAGTCGTACACCAGCACTTCGCACGAAGATTCGTCTCCGCTTGCAGTGTAGCGGTTGGTGCCGAAACCGAGTATTCCGGCCACCTGCACGCCTGTGGCGCCGTTTTTGACATTGCTGCCGGTCGCCGCTGAGATTTCGCCGAGATTAGTGAGCTCCTCTATATGGGCATCGGCGCTGTCGGCAAATGCGAATCCCGTAATGCCCATCGTCACCCTTATGTCGTCCGCATTTTTGTTGTCCAGCGACATGGAGGCTTCATTAGTGACTTTCCGGACCGTGGCCTCCTCCACCATGCCGGCCACAAGCCCAATGTCGGCCCGGGAATAAGCGGTGAAACTGAACGAGCAGGAAGAATCGATGGTGAAATTCTCCACCACCGCTCCGGGCGAGAGGAAGCCGAAGAGGCCCCAGCACACCGAGTACATGTTGCTCTTGTCCACGCTGCCGTCTGAAATGCTGACGGACAGGTGCAGGTTCTTGATTCTGTGGCCGCATCCGTCGAAATGGCCGGAGAAAGGATTGCCGCTGACTACGGAAAGCTGGTTTGATTTCCAGCAGGCAACGGCCGCGCCCACGGGCGTCCAGTCGCTTATGCCGGAGAAGTCTATATCATTCAGCAACCTGACCACGCCTTCCCCGTTTTCCCAGGCCTGCGTGGAGGCTCCTGCGTTGACTGCAGCGGCGAAAGCCGCGAATTGCGAGGCGTTCGAGATACCGCCGGATGCTGCCTGACTGCTCAGCTCCAGAGCCGGCATCGACCTGAGTTCGCCGGCGCCAAGGACTCGGGCGGAGGTGCTCTTCACGAGCGTCTCCCCGTTTTCTCCCGACAGCTCGACCTGCAGGCCTGAGCCGTACGTGCCGGGAGGCACAGGGATATACACCTCCAAGGGATCAGTGCCAAGCCTGGCATTACAGATCACTCTCACCGACGTGTCATCCGCCGCGGAAGACAGACCGCTCAACGTGCCGCTTTCATAATCAAAGCTGAAATCGCCGCAAATCTGCTCGCCTCCGAGGCCGCGCAGCACCACGTCCCTGAGGATGCAATCGCCGCTGACCCTGAGCCTTAACAGCGAAGTGAAAGACGAGAAGGCTATGGCGCAGCCGGAAGCGGCATACCCCGCAAGGGGCGGCCCGAACGAAGACAGCTCCCATTCGGAAGGGAGGGAAATGACGGCAGGGGCTTTGTAAAGGGTGGCCGGATATAACGCCCGGTAGGGAGCGGCAAGTTCACCTTCAAAAACGAACTCCGCCTTTGCGCCTCCCGAGGCCAGGGCCCCGGACACGCTCCCGTTGACGCATATCGCATCGCCGGCGCTCCAGCTTATCTTGGCGCCGTCGATTACGGTCCTTGTCAAGGAAGGAAGAGACGCCTCGATGACGGTATTACCGACCGCATCCGGGCCTCCGCTTTCCTTGACGCACCCTGCGACAATCAGCACAAGGGAAAGAATATGGATAATCCTTCTCATCTTGAGCCGTTTATCAGCCCCATGTGTCGTCGATCAATTCCAAATCTTGTATCTGGCCTGAAGACACCAGGTCAAGGAATCCGACTTCTGAAAGAATCTTTTCGGAACAAATGTCCGGTTTGATGTAACTGCGTTTCATTATTGAGTGTATATATTTAGTCTACAGGAAGTTGCAGCAATCGGGATTATAGCAGCGGCCGCCTACGGCATGAAGGGCGGAAATGGCCGCGACTTCTTCAGGTTCAAGCCGCAGCGAAGCGGCGGCGAGGTTTTCCGCAATACGGGAAGGGGTGATGGACTTGCAAAGAGGGATCACCCCGCATTCGCGCACCCATGCAAGGACGACCTGCGCCGGGGTGACGCCCCTGGAGCGGGCGATACCCTCTATGACGGGATGCGAGAGCGCCTCGCCCTTGATGAGGGGCGCCCAGGCCTCCACGGCCATCCCGTGCTCACGGCAGAAATCCAGGCAGTCCTGTTGCATCCAGCCGGGGTGGAACTCTATCTGGTCCACCATGGGGGCGATTTCAGCAATGTCAAGCAACGGCAGTATGTGCCGGGGCATGAAGTTGCTCAGGCCGATGGCACGCACGCGTCCCTCTTTGTAGAGACGCTCGAAGGCACGCCAGGTGTCGGCGTTGATACGCTTCCAGTCGTCCCAGAAGAAAGGAGACGCCGGCCAGTGGATAAGGTAGAGGTCTATGTAATCCATGCCCAAGGCCGCAAGGGAGCGGTCGAAGGCACGGAGCGTGGTGTCGTAGCCCCGGTCGGCGTTCCAGAGTTTGGTGGTCACGAATACCTGCTCCCTGGGGATGCCCGATTCGCGCACTGCGGCGCCCACTTCCGCTTCGTTGCGGTAGTACGCAGCGGTGTCGACATGCCGCCAGCCGCAGCGCAGCGCGCAGAGCACGGAGTCTTTCGTGTCTTCCGGCGCCATCTTGTAGGTGCCGAACCCCATACCGGGGATTTCTATTCCGTTGCTGAGTATCATATACTTACATCTGTATTTCAACGGCCAGCGCTTCGGCTGCCGGGGATTCGGGGAGCGTAATTATTATCCTGCCGCCGCCCAGGCACACGGCATCCGAAGGCAGGGCCCTGCCGTTCAGGCGCACGGCAGCGGGAGCCTTTGTGACGCCCTCCAGCAGCACGCTGAGGCAACGGGTGGCAGGTGCGCCGGCGTACGTGCCCTCGCGTGCCCCTATCCTGAGCAGGGTCTTGCTGCCGGAAACGGTCTTCTCGATTTCGGTGGTGGCGAAATCACGCACGTAGCTCTGGGACACGCCGTCGTCTTCGTAATGGACTATCTTGCAGGAAGCCTTGCCAGGCACGATCATGAGGCGGAGGGCGTTGGTGGCGTCCTGCAGGCTGCGTATCCCTTCGGGAGCCATGGGGATCACGGCTCCGGCGCGCACGAACCAGGGATTCTGGTCGATGGTGTACTTCAGGTTATAGACCTTGCCGCCACGAAGGAGGCCGCCGTGGGCGCAATCGTACCACTCACCCTTGGGCAGCCATATGTCGCGCCCGGCCACGCCGTCTTCACCGCAGGGCTCAGTGATCGCGGTGGCGATGATGTTGTCGCCGAAGAAATACTCTTCGTTCCATTTGTAGGCCTCTTCCAGTTCCGGGTAATAGTAGTAGAGCGGACGGCACATGGAGACGCCGGTCTGCGTGGCCTGATGCGCGGCGTCGTAGATATAAGGAGTCAAGTCGTAGCGAAGCTTGATAGCCGCTTTCAGGTACTCATAGTGCTCGGGGAAGATCCAGATGCGGCAGTCCAGGTTGGCGTTGCGGGTGGCGTGGGTCTTGAAAATGGGGGTGAACACGCCGAACTGCATCCAGCGGGTATAGAGCTCGGAATTCCGGGGCTGATCCTTATGCTGCATATGGCCTCCGATATCGTGGCCCCAGTAGCCGTAACCGACATTGGAAGCGGTGGAAGTGAAGTAAGGGAGGAACTTCAGCACCGACCATTCAGAGTAGGTGTCGCCGGAGAAGCCGAGCTGGTAGCGGTGGCTGCCAAGGCCGCCCCAACGATGGTAGATGAGGGGGCGGGGCGCCTGCAGGCCCTGGAGGCGGGTCTGGCGCACTTTGTCGTTCCAGAAAGCGTAGTTGCACCAGAAGGTGTTGGAGAGGTCCTTGATATATTTGCTTTCGCGCCACTGCTGCCAGTCGAGCCACCAGAAATCGACGCCCTGGCGCTCCAGGGGACGGATCACGGAGTTGAAATAGGCATCCGCCCAGGCCTGCTGGTCGAGACGGAAAGGCACAGGCGCGCGCCAGCCGGCCTTGCCGGAAGGCTCCTTGTTGCCCTTGAAGGTGTAGCCGCATTCGGGGTAGACATAGCCCTCGGGGCCGTCGTAATCATCGGTGCGGGACAGGTAATCCTGGACAAAGCGCTCGTAGCAGTCTTCATAGGGGCGGATTCCGGAAGCGGGATGGAGGTTCAGGGCGGTCTTGAAGCCCTTGTCGTGGAGCGTTTTAAGCAGTCCCTCGGGATCGGGAATCAGGTCACGGTTCCAGGTGTAGCCGGTCCAGCCGCGGCGCTGCCCGAACTCGTCGTGGCCGAGGCGTTTGGACATAGGGCCCCAGGTCTCGTGCCAGTCCATGTCGATTATGAACACGTCGGCGGGGATATCGCGGCTGCGCATGTCGTCTGCAAGCTGGATCATTTCGTCGTCGGTGTAGGCCCAGTAGCGGCTCCACCAGTAGCCGAATACGTATTTCGGGGGCAGGGGGATGCCGCCGGCCACTTTCGTAAAGTCCTTGAGGGCTGCGAGGTACTCGTGGCCATAGGCGAATATATACCAGTCGATGCGGTCGCCTTCAGGTCTTTCGCACACCCATTCGCCCCAGTCGGAATCGTCCTTCTGCAGGAGGTGGCGGGCGCTTTCGTCGACTACGGCCCAGCCGTCACGGGAGATGATGCCATTCTCCAGCTCCGTTTCGAGCTTGCTCAGGCGGCCGAAGCCGTCACAGCCGTCGAGGGTGCGCGTGGTGCCCTTCAGGTTGCCGGTGGGGGCATCGCCCGGATGCCAGGTGACGGTCTTGCCGTTGAGCTTGAAGGAGACGCTCAGGTTGTCGGGAGCGAACTCACCGCCCTTGTAGTTGAGGGTAAGCTTGCCGGTCTTTATGGCCACGCCTCCGGCCTTGGGCTCGGCCTTGAACGCAGGCACGGGGAGATTGCGGTTGATGACCGCAAGGCTGGCGCGGTCCTCGAACTTGCCGTCCGCCGCCCACTCCATGCGGACCAGGCGGTCGGTCAGGACTGTGAATCGGGCGTTGCCGCAGACCACTGTGGCCTCGGGAGCGGCTTTCGGGTTTTCCTGTGCGAAGCCGGTGATCCCGGCCACCAGCACAACGATCAGACAGAGTGTTCTTTTCATATTCGCAAATATACCTAATAATTCATGATTCGTAAAACCCTATCCGCGCACTCTCCCCCTACCGGTCCTCGGCCTGGTGGCCGGTGCGGTCGACCTGGTGGTAGAACTGGGTGTAGGGGACGTCGGTGCGGCCGGCGCCCTTCTTCATGAGGGCCACGAGGTCGGCGAAATTGGTCTTGTAGATGTCGCGGGGCAGGAGCTTCCTGGCCACGCAGATGCTGGCGGCAAGGCCCACGACTTCGCCCATCATGGCGCAGGTGCGCATGACGCGCACGCTTCCGAGGGCGATGTGGGTGACGCTGATGTCGCGTCCCGCCATGAACATGTTGGGTATGTCGGCGCTATAGAAGCAGCGGTACGGCAGTGCATACGGATCGATGGGGGTGAGCTTGCCTATGGACATCCACTCGGCGCCCGGGTATTTGCCGGCGTTGCGCGGGTCGGGATAATGCTGGTCGATGCGCCAAGTGGTGGTGCAGGTGCCGTCTTCGTAAGGGATGGGGCGGGTGAGGTCCTGCTCCCGCAGGATCAGGTCGCCCACTATGCGCCGGCTCTCGCGCTTGCCGCTGACGTGCGACACCCATGTCAGGTGAGTGCACTCCCAGTCCTCCTTTTTTGCAAGGCGGTTCTTACAATAGGAGAAAGTGCTGTAAGCCACATACATACCGTAGTCGCGGATCTTTTCGGCGTCGGCGATCTGGTCGTCGTTCATGCCCACTTCCCAGTACCAGTTGGCGCGGTGGACAGGCTCCACGGTCTCTTCGTCCAGCTTGAGGCCCCAGTCGATGCTGTCGGGGAAGGAACAAGGGGTGTTCCAGTCTTCGCAGTACCACTCGATGCTCACGCCCATGGTGTAGCCGTCGGCCTTCTCGGGCGCGAGCGATTCGCCGAATTCACTGCGAGCCTCGCGTCCCATCATGGTGCGGGCGCCGGCCATGACGGCCAGGTGCGCATCGCCAGTGCAGTCGGAGAAGACATAACCGCCGATACGTATGCGGTCCTGCCTGGTGGCCTCGACCGCTTCGACGGCGGCAATTCTGCCATCCTTCATCTCCACCTTGTCGACGGTGTAGCCGGCAAAAAGGGTGATGTTGGGCTCGGCGGCGATGACGTCCCACTTCTTCCAATCCTGGTAGTGGTGGGCGCCGCGGGCGTTGCCGTAGCGGTCGGGACCAATCTCATTCAAAATGTACCCCAGGGAGGGATACGGAGCCATGTTGATCTGTCCCCCCAGGCCCACGCGCACCTCGGAGCTGTTGTTGCCGCCGAGGATGTAGCGGTCCTGCAGAAGGGCCACGCGCGAGCCGTTGCGGGCGGCGGCAATGGCAGCGCACAGGCCGGACATGCCGGCTCCTACGATCACGAAATCGTAATCTCCCTTATCCACGACAGGCTCCGGCAGCAGCTCGGCGCGGAGGGCCTTGTAGGCCTCTACGCCTGCGCCAGGCACCTCGCCCGAAGTCGTGAGCAGGATGGCGTCGCAGCGGCCGTCCAAGCCAGTCAGGTCATGGATGGCAAGCTCGTGGGAACCGGCTTTCAGCTCATATTCCCCACCCTTCTGCCAGTACCAGGCGGCACGCTCGGGGCGGGTGCTTCCGGGGCAGCCGGTGCCGAATTCCGCAGGGTCGGCCGCACCGTCCACAAGCACCTGGAAGATGCCGGGAGTCTTTCCTTCGCTCCAGAAGGCTGTCCAGTTCTTGGTCCGGACCCACAGGATGTATTTCCCGTCTTTTTCAATCTCTATATGGGTGGTGGGATCGTTCTTGAGAGGCTCTCCCAGGCCATGGGCGAGAAGGTAACTCGAGCCCATCTGCAGCACGAACTGCTGCTCGACGGTCCAGTCGCCAAGCGAATCGAAACGCGTGGCAAGAACCATCATGGAATTAGTTTTGTCCATAATTATAGAAATGCGTATTTAATTACCAACCAGGCCATTATACCCGACACGACGAGCTTGAGCCCCGTGCCGAGCATGAAGCCGAGAAAAGCCCCGGCGCCGGCCTTGAACGCCGGCCAGAGGCCCTTGTCGTTGACCAACAGTTCCCCAAGGAATGCTCCGAGGAGCGAACCCAGAATAATGCCTACCGGAGGGATAAACATACCTGCGAAAAGGCCGATGAGGGCGCCGGTCGAAGCCGCCTTGTGCCCGCCTGTAAGCTGAGTGGTCTTCGCAGGGATGACATAATCCAGGATGGACACCACTATGGTGATGCCGAGCCAGATCAGCAGGCATGTGGTCGTCATGGGATCCTCCAGCCCGCCCACTTTGTCGGCGAAATACACCAGCAGCATCCCAACCCAGGCGAAAGGCGGCCCTGGAAGGGCGGGGACCACGCTTCCTATTATGCCCAGAATGGCAAAAAGGACAGCGAAAACGATGAGTACAACCATACCGCGAATTTAACATTTTTTCCTATTTTTGTAACAATTATGGATAAGATATCTGCAAGTTATGACGTGGTGGTCTGCGGCGGCGGCCCTGCCGGTTTCATTGCAGCGATCACTGCTGCCAGAAGCGGCGCCAGCACCGCCCTCGTGGAACGCTACGGCTTTCTTGGAGGCATGGCCACGGCCGGCATAGTCGCTCCCCTGAGCGTCTTCACCTACAACGGCGAAAAGGTAATCGGCGGCATCCCATGGGAGTTTTGCGAACGGCTGCAGGCAATGGGCGGCGCCCTCATCGAAAAGCCGCTCGGCAACGTGGCGTTCGAACCGGAACTCTACAAACTCTGCTGCCAGCGCATGGTACTCGAAGCCGGCGTCACACTCCACTTGCATTCCTGGCTCAGCGGCGTCCGCACCACCCCCGACGGACGCATCGAAGCCATCCTGGTCTGCAATAAAAGCGGCACCGAAGCCATCGGCGGCAAGGTGTTCATCGACTGCACCGGCGACGGCGACCTGGCCGCAATGGCCGGCGTACCCATGCAGCCCGACGAAGGCAAGCCGCTCCAGCCCCTTTCCACCTATTTCGTGCTCAGCGGCGTGGACACCTCCACCCCCCGCCTCCAGACGGCGATGCACCACAACCGCCAGGGCGTCAACTGCCAGTGCGAGGAAATACGCGCCGAACTGCTGGCGCACAAGGAAGAATGGGGCATACCCGAGTTCGGCGGCCCCTGGTTCTGCACCACCCTGCAACCCGGTGTGGTCACTGTGAACATGACCCGCACCGCCGCCAATGCCGCCGACAACGCCGACCTCACCCGCGCCGAGTGCGAACTGCGCGAGCAGGTGTTCCAGATGGCGCGCGTGCTCAAGGAACACTTCCCCGAATTCAGCCGCAGCTACGTCAGCGCCGTGGCGGTGCAGGCCGGCGTACGCGAAACCCGCCGCATAAAGGGCGCCCACACCATCACCGCCGACGAGTACGTCAACGCCTTCCGCTACCCCGACTCCGTGTCGCGCGGCGCGCACCCAATCGACATCCATGTGGCCAAAGGTGCCTCCCAGAACGTCACTTTCCTGAAAACCCCCGCCTACGTGCCCTATCGAGCACTCTACGCCCCCGGCTTCGGCAACCTGCTGGTGGCCGGCCGCTGCATCAGCGCCGACAAGACGGCCTTTGCCTCGCTTCGCGTGCAGGCCTCCTGCATGGGCACCGGCCAGGCCGCCGGGGCC
>JAFZVQ010000022.1 GCA_017617715.1 Bacteroidales bacterium
AGGCCATCGAGAAGAAGCTCCCCGGCTTCCCCATCGTTCTCCACGGTTCCTCCTCCGTGCCCCAGGAGTATGTCGACATCATCAACACCCACGGCGGCAAACTTCCCGATGCAGTCGGCATCCCCGAGGAGCAGCTCCGCAAGGCCGCCAAGAGCGCTGTGTGCAAGATCAACATCGACTCCGACAGCCGTCTCGCCATGACCGCTGCCGTGCGCAAGGTGTTCGTGGACAAGCCCGGTGAGTTCGACCCGCGCAAGTACCTCGGCCCCGCCCGCGACGAGATGAAGAAACTCTACATGCACAAGATCGTCAACGTGCTCGGCTCCGCCAACAAGGCCCGTTAAAGATCAGCTTCACAGATTTTTGCAAAAGTGTCCGCCAATTCCCGGCCGGACACTTTTTTTATAAAAAAATATGTTTACCTTTGCAAGCTAGCAGCAAGTTGAACCCCTTCCGACAAGTGTGCCGGGAACAAACAGGAAGGCAAGATGATCAGAATCTTCTACCGCAAAGGGGGCGAGATACTTCTCACCCAGTCTGAAAAGCAGTTCGCTGCCATCGCCAGGGACAACCTCCTGTGGATCGACCTCATCTCCCCGAGCGGTGAGGAAAAGCGGGCCACGGAAACCCTCCTGGAAATCGAGATCCAGAGCCGTGCAGAGGCCGAGGAGATCGAAAGTTCCTCCCGTTTCTCCGAAGACGACAAGGCTATCTACGCCAACACCAACTTCCTGTCCCCGGCCGACGACGAGATGTTGATGGATCCGGTGTCGTTCGTGCTTATGGACAAGACCCTGATCACGCTCCGCGAAGTGCCGCTGCGTTCATTCGACACCCTCCAGCGCAAGATCCAGGCACTCCCCGGCCAGTTCCCCGACGGCTTCACCGTCTTCGTGGAGATCATGGACAAGCGTATCGACCTGGATGCCGACATCGTGGAGCTCATCTCCAAGGACGTGTCGCAGTTCAGCAAGCGCATCAACCAGCAGGAAGACATCAACGAGGAGTTCCTCCTGGACATCAACCAGTTGCAGGAGAACGCAATGTTCGTGCGGGAAAACATAGTGGATAAGCAGAGATTGCTTTCCAACATAGTGAAGAGCAAGCGCTGCCCGAAGAATTCCGAACTGCGCGAAGACCTTTCGGTCATACTTCAGGATATAGCATCCCTTATCAACCACACCAATTTCGCATTCGAGAGGCTGGAGTATCTCCAGGAGACCGTCGTCGGCCTTATCAACCTGGAGCAGAACAACATAATGAAGATATTCACCTTCGTGTCCCTGCTTCTCATGCCGGCCACGCTGGTGGCCAGTTTCTACGGCATGAACGTCACCCTGCCCTTTGCCGAGAAGTGGTGGGCCTGGATAAGCATTGCCGCCTTGATGATTCTCCTGATTGTCAGCATCTGGCTGGTATTCAAGCATAAGAAAATGTTATGAAACGTCTGTTCCCCATTTTGGCGCTTGTGGCCCTCGCCGCTTGCGCCCGTCCCGGGGTAAAGCTTATCCCCGAATCGAAGTTTGACACCGTCATCGACGGCAAGCAGGTCAGCCTCTACACCCTGCAGGGCGGCGGCCTGACCGCCCAGATCACTAACTACGGAGCCCGCGTGGTCAGCCTCTGGGTGCCCGACAGGGACGGTTGCCTGCGAGACGTCGTCATAGGCTACGGAAGCATAGACGCCTACCTTGACAACCCCGGCGAGCGCTTCCTCGGCTCCAGCCCGGGCCCGGTGGCCAACCGCATAGGCGGAGCGTCGTTCGAGCTGGACGGAGTGACATATGAACTGGACAAGAATGACGGCGAAAACACGCTGCACGGCGGTTTTACGGGCATAGACAACCTGGTCTGGGACGTGGTGGAGCAGGACGGCAGCAGCATCAAGATGCAGGTGGTGCATCCCGACTCCATGGGCGGTTTCCCCGGCAACAAGACTATCAGCGCCCGCTTCTCCCTCACCTCCGACCATGCGTTGATGGTGGAATTCGAAGCCCGGACCGACAAGGCCACGCCCATCAACCTGGCGCATCATTCGTTCTTCAACCTTAAAGGCAGCGGCGACGGGGACATCCTCGGGCACGTGCTGACCATCAACGCCCACGCTATCACTCCGGTCAACGAGTCCCTGATTCCCGGGGGCGAAGCAGTCGCCCTGGACGGCACCCCCTTCGATTTCCGTGAGCCGCACGCCATCGGTGAGCGCATCGACGCCGACGACCTGCAGCTGCACAACGGGCACGGCTACGACCACAACTGGGTGCTTGACGTGGACGGCTCATCCGCCCTCAGCGTCGACGCCACCGTGTTCGACCCCGTCTCCGGCACGTTCATGGAGGTCCTCTCCGACCAGCCGGGCCTGCAGTTCTACAGCGGCAATTTCTTCGGTGACGGCAAAACCGTCGACAAATACGGTCACCCCATCGCGTACCGTGGAGCCCTCGCCCTCGAGACCCAGAAATTCCCCGACGGCATCCATCACCCGGACTTCCCCGACACCGTTCTCCGTCCCGGCGAGACCTACACCCACACCTGCATGTACCGTTTCTCCGTCAGGTAGGCTCCGACTGACCGCATGAAGAGGCTGTTTCACTTTCTCCTGTGCCTGTCGCTGCTGCATGGGTGCGGCAGGGCCGACATACTGGACCAACTGAAACCAAAGGACACGCAGCCGGACGAGACTTCAGAGCCTTCCGACCCGAAGCCGGGCGACGTGCTTTGGGAAGAAAGCTTCGACCTCTTCACCACCGACGGGGGCCCCGACATCCAGTCGGACGACTTCCGGAACGACGTACAGAACCCCCTGAGCCACATTGAGTTCAAGTCCGCCGAATGGAAGACCGTGGCCACTTCGCACGTCTGCTCCTACGACTACATAAAGCAGAAGAACCTTTGCGACTGGGTGTACCTGTTCCGCTGCCGTGAATACGAAGGCTGCCTGGGCTGCGGCATCAACGACCGGGGCAAGCGCGGCATAGCCCAGAGTCCCATGCTCTCCGCCATCAGGGAGGTGTCGGACATACGCGTGAGCTTCAGGGTCAAGACCGTGGAAGGATTCAACGACGAGCTGGGCTTCCGCGTGATGCTGAGCGGCATCATCAGGGCCGTCACGCTGGACGGTAAGTCTTTGGAAGTGACCACGGTCCACGACGGCATCGAGCACGCCTTCCTCTTCCCCGCTTCCCTGCTGAAGGACGGTTGGCACACCGTCACCGCCGACATAGAGAAAGCCACCGACGGCACCATGCTGCAATGGTGCGGCAACTCCACTTCGACCGGACTCACCCACGGTTTCTGGCTGGACGACATCAAGGTCACGCGCATCAGCGACATGACACGCGCTCCGAAAAACCTGCGCGTGCTCTTCTGGAACATCCAGAACGGGATGTGGAGCGACCAGCCGTACCAGTTCACGAACTTCCGGAAGTTCATCGAAAAATACGACCCCGACGTGTGCGTGTGGTGCGAGGCCCAGTCGATCTACAAGGACCATTCGACAGACAAGAAGGCCGCTTCCGACTGGTATTTCCCGTCCCATTGGCAGGGATTCGCCAAGGCGCACGGGCACAAATACGCGGCCATCGGCGGCTACCGTCTCTACGCCGACGACTACTATCCCCAGGTCATCACTTCAAAGTATCCGATAAAGACCCTGCTGAAAATCACGGAGACAGAATCCGGGATAGACACGACCCGGTTCACCCATGAGGGCAAACCGGAAAGCTACATGCCGGTGGCGCACGGAGCCGGAGTGTTCGAAGTCGACGTGGACGGCACCCGGGTCAACTTCGTCACCCTCCATCTCTGGCCGCACGCCTACGGCTACTATGCCAAATTCGTGATCAAGGACACTTCCTACGATTCCACCCTCAGCAAGGGCGGCAACGCCCAGCGCGAGGCCGAGATCAGATACATCTGCGGCAAAAGCATCTTCAACCCGGAGTTCTCCGGACAGGACAACTGGCTGATGATGGGCGACTTCAACACCCGCTCCCGCATCGACAACTGGCACTACGGCCTTCCCGGTGACAGCCCGTTCCTGAGTTCGCACGACTACATTCTCCAGCAGACGCCCTACAAGGATATCATCGGTCTCACCTACCCCGGCCACTTCTTCGCCACCCGCACCTGGGCCAACGACGCAGCCGGCAACACACCCCCGCGCTACGACTTCATGTACGCTTCGCCAGCCATGATGGCCCGCGTACGCAACGCCATGATACTCAACGAGAAGTGGACCAACATGGTCTGGGAACGCAGCAACTGCTACAACTCTTCCGACCACCGCCCCATCCTCGTAGATTTCGAGCTATAGTTTTTCAGGAGGAAAGGTTGCCAGAATTCGGGGGTTTTGCTATTTTTGCGGATATGAAGAGAATAATAGCAATTGCCGCACTGTTTGCGGCGCTGACGCTCTCGATGCGGGCGCAGGAATTGAAGAAGGTCTATGATGAGTCCATCGACCCGATGGAGCAGATAGACAAGGCCCTGGCCCAGGCCAAGGCGCAGGACAAGTTCGTGGTCTGCCAGCTCGGCGGCAACTGGTGCCCCTGGTGCCTGAGGTTTGCTGCGTTCATTGAGGCCGATCAGGATATAAGCAAGGTCATAGCAGACAATTACGTCTACATCCACGTGAACCGCAATCCCCGGAGCGAGAAGACTCCGGAGGCAAAAGCCGCCGCCCAGCGGCTGATGAAGCGTCTGGGCAATGCCGGCCGTTTCGGATACCCCGTGTTCATAATCCTTGACGGCAAGGGCAAGGTGGTCCATATCCAGGATTCCGCCCTGCTCGAGAAAGACAACACCTACGACAAAGAGAAGGTCCTCCGTTTCTTCAAGAACTGGACCCCTGCCTGCGCCGCGGATTAAAGCGGCCAGGAAGCCGGCACGGGGGCTTCGATAACAATTTCAGTGTGCTTCACCGGATGCTCGAGGCGTATGCTGCGGGCATGCAGGCTTATGCTGCCGTCCGGGTTGGAGCGGGGGGCGCCGTACTTAAGGTCCCCTTTGATGGGGCAGCCGATGTTGCCGAGCTGGCAGCGGATCTGGTGGTGGCGGCCGGTCAGGAGTTCGACTTCAACCAGATGGTAGCGCTCGGTGCTCCGCAGCCAGCGGTAGTTCAGTTTTGCCAGTTTGGCACCGGGGCGGTCCGTGGTGACGTATGATTTATTCTTGGGCTCGTTTTTGATGAGCCAGTTCTCCAGGTGCCCTTCGGCAGGCTCCGGCTTGGCGCAACATAGTGCCCAGTAGGTTTTGTGGGCGCCGCCGTCGCGGAAGATGACACCCAGGCGGCCGAGGGCCTTGCTGGTTTTGGCAAAGACGCATATTCCGCTCACGGGGCGGTCCAGACGGTGCGGGATCCCGAGAAATACCTGCCCGGGCTTGGCGTCGCGGGCTGCGATGAAGGCTTTATATGCCTCGGCGATGCATTCGTCGCCGGTCTTGTCGCCCTGTGTGATTTCGCCGCTTTTCTTGTTGACCACCAGCAGGTGGTTGTCTTCATACAGTATCCGCCCCTCCAGATCGGCGTATTCTTCCGGTGTCAGTTGTCTGTAAACCATAACGCAAAGTTAGCAAAAAATGACAAATTGTCAGCAAAATGGGGCTGGCAAAGGTTTTGATGATAGAGAATGCGGTCCGCCGGACTGGCGGATGACTGAAGTGAAATTAAAACAGTTGAATATTATGGGAAAAATTATCGGAATCGATCTCGGCACCACGAACTCATGCGTGGCCGTAATGGAAGGCAACCAGCCAACCGTAATCATCAATGACGAAGGCGCCCGCACCACGCCGTCCGTCGTTGCGTTCACGGACAATGGCGAGCGCAAAGTGGGCTCTCCTGCAAAGCGCCAGGCCATCACCAATCCTAAGAACACCATCTTCTCTATCAAGCGCTTCATGGGCGAAACCTACGACCAGGTCAGCAAGGAAGTCGCCCGCGTGCCTTACAACGTGACCCGCGGCGACAACAACACCCCCCGCGTGGATATTGCCGGCCGTCTCTACAGCCCCCAGGAAATCTCGGCCATCATCCTCCAGAAGATGAAGAAGACCGCAGAAGACTACCTGCGCCAGCCTGTCACCGAGGCCGTCATCACTGTGCCTGCCTACTTCTCCGACAGCCAGCGCCAGGCCACGAAGGAAGCCGGCAAGATTGCTGGCCTCGATGTGAAGCGTATCATCAATGAGCCCACCGCGGCAGCCCTTGCCTACGGTCTGGACAAGAAAAACAAGAATATGAAGGTTGCCGTCTACGACCTTGGCGGCGGCACATTCGATATCTCCATCCTTGAGCTTGGCGACGGCGTGTTCGAAGTCCGCTCCACCAACGGTGACACCCACCTCGGCGGCGATGATTTCGACCAGGCCATTATCGACTGGCTTGCCAGCGAGTTCGCCTCCGAGAACGGCGGCATGGACCTGAAGAAGGATCCCATGGCACTGCAGAGGCTTAAGGAAGCGGCCGAAAAGGCGAAGATAGAGCTGTCCAACGCTGCCAGCGCAGAAATCAACCTGCCCTACATCACCGCAGTTGACGGCATGCCGAAGCACCTCGTCAAGACCCTCAGCAGGGCCAAGTTCGAGGCCCTTTGCGACGACCTCTTCCGCCGCAGCATCGAGCCTTGCCGCAAGGCTCTCGAGGATGCGAAACTCACCGCGTCCCAGATTGACGAAGTCCTGCTTGTGGGCGGTTCCACCCGTATCCCCAAGGTACAGCAGCTGGTGAAGGATTTCTTCGGCAAGGAGCCCAACAAGAGCGTCAACCCCGACGAAGTCGTGGCAATCGGCGCTGCCATCCAGGGCGGTGTGCTCACCGGCGACGTGAAGGATGTCCTCCTGCTCGACGTCACTCCTCTGAGCCTCGGTATCGAGACCCTCGGCGGCGTGATGACCAAGCTCATCGAGTCCAACACCACTATCCCCGCCAAGAAAAGCCAGGTGTTCAGCACCGCGGCCGACAACCAGCCTTCAGTGGAAATCAGGGTGCTCCAGGGTGAGCGTCCCATGGCAAAGGACAACAAGCAGATCGGCGTGTTCCACCTCGACGGCATCGCCCCGGCGCCCCGCGGCATACCTCAGATTGAGGTGAGCTTCGATATCGACGCCAACGGCATCCTGAGCGTCTCCGCACGCGACAAGGCCACCGGCCAGGAGAAGAACATCCGCATCGAGGCCTCCAGCGGCCTGTCCGAAGCTGAAATCCAGCGCATGCGTGACGAGGCCAAGGCCAACGAAGAGGCCGACAAGGCCGAGAAGGAGCGCGTGGACAAGATCAACAATGCCGACGCCATGGTCTTCCAGACCGAAAAGAACCTCAAGGAATACGGCGACAAGATTCCCGCAGACAAGAGGACGGCAATAGAAAGCGCCTGCAGCGAACTCAAGAAGGCGGTCGAGGCCAAAGACCTCAATGCCATCGAAAGGTACAACTCCGAACTCGAAGCCGCATGGCATGCAGCCTCCGAGGATATGGCCAAGGCAGCGCAAGGCGGTGCCCAGGGTGGTCCCCAGGGCGGCGGCTTCAACCCCGGCG
>JAFZVQ010000023.1 GCA_017617715.1 Bacteroidales bacterium
ACAGCGCCTCGCGGGCTCCCCACTCACCATACAGGGCTCCGTCCATAAAGCCATAGGACATCTCGTCGACCTCATACACGACACTTCCGAGGTGATCTCTCACCGAGAAGCACGGGCCGTCAGGAGTCAGCATCCCGGAAGGGGTCTCCGCACCCACGAGGGTCAGCGCCCCGGTCGAGGACCTGGCATATTTCAAAGAACCTCTGTAGATGAAGCCGGAACCGTCCGCATGGAATGCCCCGGACTTCATTCCGTCCGAAAGATAAGCATATTTTACCAATACTGAGCCTCCCGAGCCCGAGATTTTCGCGGGAAGACCCATACGGTTGTATGTGATGCCCGTCCCGGCGAGGCCGTCGGAGGTCATGCGGCCCATAGTGTCGTAGGTGAACTGGTACGTGTTCCCGCCGCTCGTCAGGCTTTGGAGACGGTCCCCGCTGTAGCTGTATGTCTGGCTGGTGGAGCCTCCCGAAAGCGAGACCGAGAGGATGTTGCCGCGGTCGTCGTAGGTGTAGGTGTTGTCGCCAGGGAGGAGACCCTTCACGGTTGACAGGCGCCCCTGGGCATCATAAACATAATGGCATAAATTGACCCTGCTAAATTGATTGTTCACGTAAATAGTTTCACTTTTGCCGGTGATAAGTCCCATATAGGAAGCCGGAACACCGATATGAGCCAACCCACCGTAGAGCAATACCTCGTCATACACCGTCACGCCGTCGTACATGGCCTCTATCTCGGACGGAAGTCCCTGCAGCGTGTAGTCGGTCGTCGTGGTGAGAGTGCCGGACAGCCCATAATAACTCTGGGAAGTAACGGAAGACTCGCGCCCGAGAGCGTCGTACGCAATATCCGTATTGTCGTCTGCAAAACCGTATTGACTAGAGTAAAGCTCACTGCCAACATAGGTCACGCGGCCGCGTGTGTCATAAGAGTAATTCATACAGAACTCGTCCGTATTGTTGCCGTACTTGTAGGTGGTCACCTTCGTCGCCACTTCGCCGGGGAAGGTGTAGGTGTACTTCTCCTTGAGTATTCCTCCGTCGGGATAGAGGGATACGACGCAGTCGAGACGCCCGAAGGAATCGTAGCGCATGGCCTTCTGCACGTATCCGTCGACGGAGGTGTCGCCGTCCGTGCATGCCAGGTTGGCCCAGGTCTCGAAGCCGGTCACGGCTCCGCTCCAGCTGGAGGACTCGCCGGCCGAGACCATGAGTGCCGTGGCTGCCGACGGCTCGGAGTCCCATGCATGCTCCTCTACGAGCACGGCAGACCCGCCGGACGGCGTGTGGTACACGCTCAGCACGCGCCCGAAATCGTCGTAGACGGTGTCGGTGTCGCCGTCGGCGCGCTTCACCTTGACGATGCGGTCCTCGCTGTCGTAGGCATAACTCTCCCTGACAGCCCCGGGAACGCCCCTCGAACTCAGGCGGCCGTGGGAGTCGTAACTGTAGCGCCACATGTTCAGCGTGTCGGTGAGCGCAACGTCCGCTCCGATAACCACGCTCAGGCGGCCGTGCACGTCATAGACGTAGCGGGCAGGGTCTGCCGTGCCGGACTGCCCGGCCAGTATCCTGCCGTCTGCGGCCTTGTACACGGAGGACGTCCTCCCGTCGGCGTCCAGAGTAACTTCCTTGTGGACCCTCATGGACGGCCAGCTGCCCTGGGTCACCACTCCGTAGGGCGGATTCCAGACAAGAAGGGGGAACGACGACAGCGATTCCCTCGTGAAAGAGGTCTCGTGGCTGCCCGCATAGCCTGGTGCGGCGGTACGCGCCACGTGGTCGCATCCCGACTGGTCATACTCCTTCATGTCATAGGCATAGGAGTTGCCGTGCCAGGAGGCGGACTGAGCAGCGGCCCCGCTGACGAACAGCCCGCCGGTGTTGGACACGGGATACGGAAGCCATATTTTCACGTCGTCATGCAGCATGTAGTCCCCTTCACGGGCGGACACAAGGTCGCGACCGTCACCGGCACCCGCAATGGCGATGTCCTCGGTGACCATCCCGAGGGTGTTCCACCAGCGGACGTCATCGGTTGCCGTGGTCCCGTTCTGGTTACGGAACTTCTTGTGGCGCATGCTGCGGCGGCCGTTGAAGCTCAGGAGATTGTAGATGTAGCTTTCTTTCGTGTCTCCGTTGCCGTCCTTGACCTCGGTCAGGCGTCCGGCCGCATCCCTTTCGAACGAGGTGACTACTCCGGCGGGGGTGGTCTGCTTCGTAAGGCCCTTGCCCGGAGCGTATTCGAATGTGCTTACGTGCGCTCCGGAGAGGGAGGAACGCATGCCGTTCAGCTGCCCGGCATCTGTCGATGACAGGCTGGCGGAAGCCGTGATGGCGTTGATGCCGGAAGTTCCGCCGAAGTATCCCGTCACCTGGTTCCACGATGCGTTCTCGAGCACTGCCACGGGATAAAGGCCGTTGTAGCTCCAGATGATGGAGGTCTCTGGGCTGCCTGTAGACTTCACGGACGAGGGGTTGCCGAAACAGTCGCGCGAGAGCACCTCCTCGCTCCACGACTGCACGCCATCCACGCTCTCGGTGCGCCTGGACTCCATGAGGGCTGTAGCGCCCCCGGGCAGGGCGAACGAGGCGAACTCGGAAGTGGTCACAATCCATGGATATCCTGTGCCATAAGAGACGTTTCCGTACTCCGTCTTGACGGCTTCGTCCAGGGAATGGCGGCCAATAAGGCCCGAGATCCAGCCAGGCTGGCCCCCGGTCCATGTGTCCGGGTAGGTGTAAGACACGTAACGGGTGCAGTCGCCCAAAGAGGATGTCGCCTTCTCAACACGGGCAGGCTTGGACAGGTCCCCGCGTGAGGTGTACGTGTAGGAGACCGCCTCGGTGTCGTAGGTGCTGCCGTCGTCGTGATACCAGGTGTGCTGGACGCCGGTCAGATCGTGCCCCGCATAGTCGCGGGCCCAGACCGGGTAGTGGTAGATGTCTTCATATTGCAGGACGCCCGCATAGTAGTGCTCGCACACCTGCTCGGCCTTGTAGTCCACCAGCGCCAGGCGCACGGGAGGAGTAGCGTAGGTGTAGAACTCTTTCTCCTTCTGCACGTATGAACTGCCGTTCCAGGCGTAGTATTCCTTTTGTGTCAGCAGGGCCGGACGCTCCACGGCATCGTCGATGTAGCCGTCACGGACTCCCCACCAGGGCTTCGGGTTGGCGGGTGCGTAGACCGTGGAGTCGTAGAGCCAGCCCCATTCCGTAGACGGGAAGCGGGAGAGTGTCTCGCGCCAGAAAATCTGCACCGGGGATGTATCATAAGTGTAGACGGTCTTTGCGCCGTGCGACGCTGTGCCGTCGGTGTCCTCCTCGGTCACGCTCCCGTATGCCACGCGTGTCTGGTGGATGCTGCGGCCGTCGGTCACCGGGGTGCCGTGGAGGCTGAAGGTCCACACGTATGTATCGTTTGGTATTAGATGGGTGGCCACTGCGGTCTGCTTCGCCGACACGTGCATATACATGTTCTGCGCCGGTGATGTCGGGCCGTCAGGCGCCGGCAGTCCGTAAGTGAAGTTGCGCTTGCGTACGACGGTGCCGTTGTCCTTGACGGTGATGCTCTTCACACGCACACCCACCGGACTTCCTGAACTGCCGGTGGCCGATGTCCTGCCCTCGTATTCGTACTCTGTCACGGCCCCGTCGTGGTTGGCCACGACCAGGCTCATGTACGAAGCCGAAGAAGCGTCCGGTGCGCCCCACGGGCAGGTGATGGCACCGGTGGCGGAATTCATGCAGAAGGGCCCCTTGCGCAGGCGTGTGCCGGCAGCGCTGCCCTCATTCTCGGCGTTGTAGAAGCCATGCCAGTCCTGGGAGAACACGGATACCGTATCGTTGAGCGTTGCGTAAGTGAAGTCCCACTGGTCGTCCAGATTGCCGCCGTGCCTGAAGCGGAGGCTGTCCAATATGATGCGGCCGTCGCAGGCTGCCCTCGACGTTCCCACCGTGACTGAGAGCAGGGGACTGCCTGCGTAACTGGCGCTGATGCCGGTAAGGCGCCTCGGATAGTTCTGGGCGTCGAGAACGTTTTCGGATTCGGTGCGGTGGTTCCCCCTCCCGGTGTCGGTGGCGTAGGTGAAGGATACGGTGTATCCGTCCAGCGTGATCGTCTTGACGGCAGTGGTGTTGTACCTGTATATAAGGTAGTCTGCCGATATGCTGGTGTTCACCGTCTGGTAGTAGCCCTGGCGGGTGATGGTGGCGATGTCGGCCACGCACCAGATGCTGCGGTCCCAGGTGGCGGCGCTCTCATATGTGAACTGCGCAGTGTCGAGACCGCTGGCGCTCTCGACGGATGTCAGATACCACGCCGTGTTGGCGGTCCACTCGTCGGGCTGGCCTGTGGTGGGCGTGGGGCTCTGGAAGCGGCCCTTATGAGTGCCGGTCTCTTTCGTGGACAGGGTGTACTTGGTACCGTCGGGGCCTGTGATCAGAAAGGATGTCACGGCACCGTACTGGTCGAAGGTGGGGTCAATCTTGACCCCGTTGCCGCTGAGCTGGAAGACGCTTTGGTTGTCCAGTATCACGAACGTGCCGTTGAGCCCGCAGACGCTGTAGCTGTAGCGGTCCAGGCTGCTGTCGACGTTGTGGGAGAGGACGTCCCGCAGGTAGGACATAGAGGCGTTGCTCTCCTCCTGGTCCTCAAGGTCGCAGAGGAGGCTTCCGGAGGGCATGACGTGGGAGAAGCCCGTATCGGAGAACTCGTCAGGCATGTCGACGACCGTACGGGTCACGCAGCCGCCAGCGGAAAGGCTCCACCCGAGGCCGGCCACCCCGGCAACTTCCTCGAGGCGGATGCCGCCGCTGCGGTAGCTCAGGCTCACCGGAATGCTCAGCTCGCGGCCGGCGATGGTGTAGACGGGAATGTCCAGCTCGGCCATGCCGAAGCTGTGGGTGAAGGGAACGTCGGAGTACTTGACGGCGGATGCGGGCTCCGGCGAAGGGGGAAGGGTGTTCTCGAGGCGGGTGGGGCCGCGCTCATAAGTGACGGGGTCACGGTCGGCTTGCGCCGGGTGGTGCGCAGCGGTCGCTATCGCGGCCGCAAGCAGCGTTGCAAATAACTTTTTCATTGTGTTTCATAATTTTGAAATGACTGATAAAGTGACTGGCAACTGCTTTTTTTGGATAATTCGGCGAAATGCTGTATTATTGCACCTTGAATGATCACTGTCCGGCCCTTGCCGGGGCCGCAGACGCGCTAAAATGTTCATTCTTCACGGGGAGGAACGCAGTTGCCGCTGCTACTCCCCTTTTTTCGCCTGTGTTCTCTTAGGTCATGGCTCAATATTATTAAAAGTGTTAAACGTTGTTCTTGCCGGAGGTCGTATTGCCTCTCACCTGCAAATATAGAGCAAAGAAAAATAAAAAGCAAATAAAAGTTATCTTTTTTTGAGAAATATTTCACGCAAACAAATCCCAAATTATCAAAAATATCCCACTTTGTTTTCATTTTCAGATATTTATGCTATCTTTGCAGGAGAAATTATTATTTGACAATCTGCATTGATGGCAAAATCGAGGAAACTGGCGGCTCTGCAAAGGAAGGTCACACCTGCGGCATCCGTCGACACGGAGATGATCTGCAGGGCGGTAGCCGCAGACTTCAAGCTCAGGGGTATCACTCACGCAGCGGCAGCTGAAAAGCTCCTCGTCGAGCCTCGCTCCGTGTCAAACCAGATATCAGGCAAACGGCCGTTCGGTAAGAAGAGCGCGCAGAAATATGCTGCCACCTTCGGATATGACGAGGCCTTCCTTCTCTACGGGACCGGAAGCCTGAAGAAAGAGGTCCAGGCCCCCGTGTTCGTCCCCACGATGAGGGGCGACATGGTCACGCTCCCGCGCGACCAGTGGGAAAGGATCATGCGTCTTCTGGAAAAGGCGGAAGAGAGGGAACTGCGCCACGGCAGCCACAGGCCTGGCCACCCTCGCACCAAGGCCGCAGGCGGAAAACACCCGAAAGGCTGGTAGTTGTAGGAGCAGCCTCCCCTCCGGCGTTAAAGGAAGTCTTGCTATGAACGGTGGAGGATGGAGGGCGGACAGGTGTACAACTAATCGGCCATAGAGGATGATTCCGTTGTACACCTATGCCACTTTCGCCGCTATTCCAGCCTATTTCATAGAGAGGTGTACAGGCCGGTGCGTCTCCACGGCTGAATTCTTGTACACCTGTACACTGAATGATGTCGTCCCTCACTCTGTCTCCCTCGCAACTGGCGAGCATCTGCTGCTTATTCTCATTTTTCGGGTGCGACGTGAATGCCGGGCGGCTCTCATTCACGTCGGTGGCTATTTCGGCCGAGAAATCCCTGAATTCGGCTTGCGACGTGAACAAATGGGGTGCCGCATTCATGTCGCTGAGCATTAATGGCAAAATCGAGGAAACTGGCGGCTCAGCATAGGATGATCACGCTCCCGCGCGACCAGTGGAAAAGGATCATCTGACCAGTGGGAAAGGATCATGCGACCTCTGGAAAAGGCTGGTAGTTGGAGCAAAAGCTTCACCCGCCGACAGACGGAACTAATTGGCGGGAATTGCGATTCTGTAGTTCTTGTGCTCTTTGTTGGTGAGCTTGGAGTCGCGCAGCCAGAGGTTGGCGCGCTTGAGGTCGGCGTAGCTGACGCCGTACTTCTCGGCGAAATCGACAAGACTCGGGATGGGCTCGGCGGTGGTGACTGTCTGGAGCGGAGCTATGTAGGGGTAGCGCTCAGGGACGTCGAAGCCGAAAGATGCTGGGGCCTCGAAAAGCATCTTGGCCACCAGGATACGGTAGACGTAACGGGTGGTCTCTTCCGGTAGCCAGAGCTGGTCGAAAGAGGTGCGCCTCTGCTCCTCGATGCGGCGGGAGAGCCCTCCCGTGCCGCAATTGTAGCTGGCGGCGACGAGAGCCCAGTCCTGGTAGCGGGCGTAGGCGCGAAGAAGGTATTTGCAAGCCGCTTCCGTCTCTTTCTCAATATGATAGCGCTCATCCACCTCGGCGTTGACCTCGAGCCCGTAGTCTTTTGCCGTGGCCTTGGTGAATTGCCAGAGTCCTGCGGCGCCCGCCACGGACACCGCCTGGGGATCGAGGTTGCTCTCAATGACGCAAAGGTATTTCAAGTCCTCGGGCACGCCGTTGGCCTTGAGCACCGGGGCGATTTGGGCAAAGAAACGGGCGGAACGCTTGAGCATCAGCGTGGTGGTGGTCTGCATGTAGGTGAAGGCCATCAATTCGCGGTCCATGCGTTCGTATTTTTCGTAGGTGTCGAATCGTATCGTGTCGCCGCAGAAGACCACGTATTTCGGCACGGCGGGCGGCGTGGGGTGGAGTTCGCCTCCGTTCCTTTGGAAAAGACCCTGCGCCTGGGCAAGCGCCGGAATAAACACACACAAAAGAAATACAATACGTTTCATATCACACCGCTGCATAAAAGTTCCGGGGCATCATAAGGATCCGAGGGGTCCTGGAGGGCATAGAAGGCTGCGAACTGTCCGGGGGTAATGCAGCGCTGGGGCTTGTCGAAAACGACAAACAGCCCTGCCTCACGCATGAGCAGCACGGCATCCTGAAGCTCCTGGCGATAGCGTATACGGGCGCGGCATCGGCTTGTCTGCCCGACCGCCATCGCGAGCGCCGGCCGCATCCAGTGGATTTCATCGGGCGCAATGCGGAGCACCCGTCGCCAGAGCCCTTTGTGCCCTTCGCCTTCTCCGACATAGATGCGATTTGATTCTATGTCGGTGGAAATCACGAAGATAGGGTGCGCGTGGCCGCCTATTGCAAGGCCCTTGCGCTGGCCTATGGTGTAGAACTGCGCCCCTTCGTGGCGGCCGGCTATCTTGCCGAAAGGGTTGTCTTTGTAGCGAGTCTTCTTGACGTGGTGCCTGCCGGAACGGTAGGTCTCGGTCTCGAACTGGATATCGCTGTAATCCAGCGGTCTGGACAGTTCCAGGAGCTCCCCGTCGCTCATGTCCCACGGGCTGGCGCCGAAGCGCTCCAGCAGCTCGCAATCGCGTCTGTATTTATCGGAGGCGGCATACCAGGGGTCGAATACCTCCACCACGTCGCCTTCCACCGATTTGAGCTTTTGCTGTAGGAACACCGGCAAATCGACCTTCCCCACGAAGCAGATGCCCTGGGAGTCCTTTTTGTCGGCAGAGGGAAGGTCTGCTTCGGCCGCCAGGGCGCGCACTTCCGATTTGAGCAGTCCGCCGATAGGGAAGAGCGCCTGCGAAAGCTGCTCCTGGCTGAGCTGGCAGAGGAAATAGCTCTGGTCCTTGCCCGGGTCGACACCCTCAAGTAGCTTCCAGCGTCGCACGCCGTCGGGATCCACCACCTCCTCCTTGCGGCAATAGTGCCCCGTGGCCACCATGTCCGCCCCGAGCTCCCGCGCCTTTTTCAGGAAGGCGTCGAACTTTATCTCCCGGTTGCAAAGCACGTCGGGATTGGGTGTGCGGCCGTGGGCGTATTCGTCGAACATGTAATCTACCACGCGCTGCCGGTATTCGCCGGACAGGTCAACGAAATAGAAAGGAATCCCGATCTTCCGTGCCACGATCTCAGCCACGAACTTGTCTTCCTCCCATTCGCAGTCGCCGTGGAGCGTGCCTTCGGTGTCGTGCCAGTTCTGCATGAACATGGCAAAGACATCGTAGCCCTGCCGCTTTAGCAACAGGGCTGCAACGCTGGAGTCCACGCCTCCCGAAAGGCCCACGCAGACTTTCATCTCAGGTCGGTGACAACCCACTCCTTGCCGAGCGAAGAAGTGTCGAGCGTGAAGCCCGCACTGTCTCCGGTGGGAGCGGAAGTCTTTATGGAGGTGAGCACGAAATTGATCTTGACGCCCTGCTCAGTGTCGGAATACACGCCGCTGGCGCTGCTTTCGCCCACCATCAGGTTCTTGATCCTGTCGAGGTACTCGGTGGGGGCCGCGAGGAAAGCCTTTGTGCCGGGAGACTCCTCGATATAGACCTCCTTGGCGCTTTCGTCTATGGTCCAGCGGGTCTTGCCGTCGCAGCGATACTCAAGGCCGTTGTCGGTGATGAGGTAGAAGTCGCCGTCGAGCAGCACGGTGCCGGTGTGCTTCACGGGCACCTTCTCCATGACTGTGAGGGTGTATTCAAAAGTGGCGCGCTTGCCCTCAAGCTTCTTGCGAAGGGCGGCGGCAGTGCTCTGGGCCCCGGCCATCTGGCACACGGCGGCAAGCATCAGTATGAAAGCGAACCTTTTCATTTGACCAAAGTGTCCAACAGGCTCTGGAGGCTGCTGAGGTCGGGTACCAGCACCTGGCGGGGCTTGGCTCCGTCCTGGGGTCCGACCACTCCGGCGCTCTCCAGTTGTCCCATCACTCTGGCTGCTTTCGCAAATCCCATACCGAGACGGGTCTGAAGATACGAAGTCGACGCTTTCTGGGTGGTGACCACGAGCTCCGCGGCTTCGCGGAAGCGCTCGTCGAGGTCGCCCATGTCGCCTCCGCCGCCTCCGCCCTCGCCTTCGGCATCGTCGGTGTCGGGCAGGTAGTACGGGGTGTTGTAGCTCTTGGCATAGCCGCTCTGGCTGCTGATGGATTCGGTGAGGCGCTCTATCTCATCCCCGCTCACGAAGCCGCACTGGATGCGTTCGGAATCGATTCCCGCGGAGAAGAGCATGTCGCCCTTGCCGATGAGCTTCTCGGCTCCGGGCGCATCGAGTATGGTCATTGAATCCACCCTGGATGCCACACGGAAGGCGATGCGCATAGGGAAGTTGCTCTTGATCAGGCCGGAAATCACATCCACGGAAGGACGCTGGGTGGCGAGTATGACATGTATGCCTGCCGCACGTCCCTTCTGGGCGAGGCGGATGATGGAGCTGGTGATACTGCGTCCGGCCGCCTTGGCCTCGGGGCCGCCGCCGCTGGTCATCGTCAGGTCGGCGTACTCGTCCACTACCACAACTATGTATGGCAGGAAGCGGTGCCCCTGGTCGCTGCGGAGATGGTGCTGGCGGAACTTCTCGTTATACAGAGTTATCTTGTTGACGCCCGCTTTCGACAGGAGCTCGTAGCGTTCGTCCATCTCGATGCACACGGAGCGCAGGATCTTCTCGGCGTCCTTGGGCTTCTTCACTATGGCGCTGCTCAGTTCGTCCTCCTCGCTTGCGGCGTTGGGAAGGACGGCGAGATAGTGGTGCAGGAGCTGGGCGTAGGAGGAGAATTCCACCATCTTGGGGTCGATGAACACGAACTTCAGCTCCGAAGGATGACGGCTGTAGAGCAGCGAGCTCACTATCACGTTGAGGCCCACGGATTTGCCCTGCTTGGTCGCACCTGCAATCAGGAGATGCGGGGCGTCGGCGAGGTCGAACACCTTGACCTTCTGGGTGATGGTGTAGCCTATGGCCACTGGCAGCTCAGCCTTGCTGTTGCGGAAGGCGTCGTCGTTGAGGAGCGCCTTGAGGGGTACTATGGAAGCGTAGTCGTTGGCCACTTCAATGCCCACGGAGTCTTCGAGGGTCACAACACGCACACCTTTGGCTCTCAAGGACATGGCTATGTCTTCCTGAAGCTTTTTGATGTCGGCGATCTTCACGCCGGGGGCGGGGTAGACCTTATAAAGGGTCACGGTCGGACCGACGATGGCGGTCACGTCGTTGATCTGTATCCTGTAGTTGTTGAGCGCGGCGCGGATTTTATTGCGGTTGCGCACCAGCTCTTCAGTGGACACGTCGCGGCGGCCGTTGTCGTGGGCTTCGAGAAGGTCCAGCGAAGGGGGGAAACTGAATTTGGGCAGGCCGTCCGGCGGGTCGAGCCTGTTGTCGATGGGCTTCAGGGGCTTGTCGGGCTCGGCGTCGAGGGTGTCGTCCCTCTTCACCTTGATAGGGTCCAGGTCGGGATTGGGCTCCGGCTCCTCCGGCCCGGGCTTTTCGGGCTTAGGCTCGACGGGCGGTCCGGGAATCTCCGGCTCATCGGGCTCGTCCGGCTTGTCTGGCTTGGGAACCTTCCAGCCACGGCGCGTGGGCTTTTCAGTGACGGCGATTTCAGGATCGTCCGTGACTTTGACCTCCTTGCGGGTCCACAGGCCGGCGAGCCAGACGTTGAACCGTTTGGAAGTGAAGAACATCCACAGGGCGACAAGCAGAATGATGGCGGTGCCGGTCACGAAGTAGCCCAGCACAAGTATGCCGGCATCGACCACCGCAGCGCCGCATGCGCCGCCCAGGCCGCCTCCGAAGGCGTTTTCCATGCCGGCCAGCTTGCCGATGAAGGCCAGAAGCAGGGAGGCTACGAAAGCGCCGCTGATGGTGAGCAGAACGGTCTTTATGAGTGACGCACCCCACTTGCCGGTCAGGAGGCGTACGGCGATCGCTACAAGAATAACAAGCAGAGCGAAACTGCCGAATCCCAGGAAGTCGCATACCAGGAATTTGCCGGTGCGGTAGCCGAGGGTGCCGGCGGCATTGGCCACGGCCTCTCCAGGCACGAAACTCATGTCCTGCTTCCAGTGGATCAGGTAGGAGACTGTCGAGATCAGGATGAACAGGGCGAATGCAGCCACGCACAGGCCGAAAATCTTCACGGCCGACGCGCGCTGGCTTTCATCCCAGTTCCTTATGACGGATGGCATTTTCATTTGCGCCTCCCCTTGTTGTTCTTGCGGAAGCCGCCCCGGTTCTTGCCGTTGCCGCCTCCTACGTTGATGCTCATGCCCGGACGCGAGAAGCTGGCGTCGTTGTTGATCTGCTGGAGACGTATCCCTTCCGGCACCTTGAGCCTGTATTCGGAAAGCTTCTCAATGTCCTTGAAAATGGTCTCGTCCGACACGCTGTCCTTGTTCCAGATCAGGTACTGCTGGCGCATGTAGATGGCCAGGGAGCGTATCATCTCGGTCTTGATTTCGCTGTCCGGCTCCTCGCAGAGCAGGCCGATTATCTTTTCGATGTTGCGGCCGTAGTGGGCGGCCTTGATGCGCTCGTCCTTCATGGGAATAGGGACAGGGCGGGTCTTCAGCTCCTCCTCCACGGGGGCGGGGTAGGGGGAGTCCACGTCGAGGTCGAAGCCCGCTATCATGTACAGATGATCCCAGAGCTTGTGGTCGAAATTGTCCAGCTGGCGCACCTGGGGGTTCAGGAGTTCCATGACCTTTATGATGGAACGGGCCTGCGCGGTGCGCTTCTCCCGGTCGGGAATCTCTTTCAGACTCTCCACCATCTTCAGCACGTTACGGCCATATTCGGGCATTTGAAGTCTCTCTCTCTCAGTGTTGTAGTCCAGCCCGATGTTGTCTGTTGTCTCTTTCATACGTTATATAATCTTCTCAAAAAGCAAATATAACTATTTTTATTATCTTTGTAATCCCAAATCAAACGATTATGACCAAATATTTCAAGGTTGCCGAACATATCTTCAGTCTCACCATGCCGGACAGCTGCACCCTCTGGTCAAGGCTGTCCCAGTATGAGCCGTTCGAGCTGGCCGCACCTGCAGGGAAAGATCTTTTCGGGATGGAGCTCGTGCGGGACGCTTTCGACGCTTCGGCTCCCCGTGAACTGGTATATGACGCTCCCACCGAAGACGGCCAGACCGTGATCCGCCTTTACCGGGAAGCGGACGGCTGGTCATTCGACCTTTCCCCCGACAAGAGCATAGAATGCACGGCCCACCTCCGTACCTCCCTGGATTTCACCCGCGCGCGCCTCTACCTGGACAACCGCAGGGTTTCCGACGCCATGTTCGGAATCAATAACTCCCTGATGCTTCTGTACGCATTCTGCACAGCCCCGTTCGGCACACTTGAGATGCACGCTTCCATGACCGGCAATTCCGGGAAAGCCTACCTTTTCCTGGCCAAAAGCGGTACCGGAAAAAGCACGCACAGCAGTCTCTGGCTCAAGCATATCCCCGGATCGGAACTGATGAACGACGACAACCCCATAGTCCGTGCCTGGCCGGACGGAAGGGTGATAGCATACGGTTCCCCCTGGAGCGGCAAAACCCCTTGCTACCGAAATGTCGAGGCTCCAGTCGGCGCATTCGTGCGCATACGCCGCAGCCCCGAAAACAAGATAACGCCCCTCGGCATGCTTGAGGCCTACGCCCTGCTCTATTCGTCCAGCTCCGGCTTCAAGGCCGACAAGACGATTGCAGACGGGCTCCACGCCACACTCGAACAAATAGTCACGACCACGCCCTGCTACGTGCTGGATTGCCGTCCCGACGAAGAAGCTGCGCGCGTCTGTGCCGCGGAGGTGCTTAAATGAACACACACAAGATAGTGCTTCCGAATGCCGTGATGCTCGGCGAGGTGTCCCGAATGCTTGACGAAGGGCACTCCGTCGTGATCATGACCAAGGGCGGCAGCATGTCCCCGTTCATCCGCGGCGAGCGCGACAGCGTGGAGCTGCTGAAGCTGCCAAAGGTTGAGGTCGGCGACATCGTGCTGTGCCAGCTTTCCCCTGGGCACTACGTGCTGCACCGCGTACACGCCATGAAGGACGACAAGGTGCTGCTCAAAGGCGACGGCAATCTCGACTCCACCGAGCGCTGCACTCTTGCCGGCGTTTGCGGCACTGCGGTCGCCATCATCCGTGGCAACGGCCTCCGCATCGACTGCACCACCCGCCGTTTCAAGCGCCGCAGCCGCTGCTGGGTGTCGGCCCCGCGCCTGGTAAGACGCTACATATTAGGAATATACAGACGAATAAAGATATTATGAAAACGATTCAAGGATTTACCCTCCGTCCCCTCGGGAAGGAGTTCATCATCACGGCAGAAAGCATCAAGCAGATAAATTTCAACAAGATGATTTCGCTCAACGAGTCCGCCGCCTATCTGTGGAAATCCGTTGACGGAAAGGAATTCACCGCCGAAGACCTCGCCGACCTCCTGGTCGAGCGTTATGAAATCAGCCGTGACATTGCCCTGCGCGATTCCGAGGCAATAGCAGCCAAGTGGATCGAGGCCGGGATCGTGACTGAATAATGAGGCCCTTCCGCGAATGCAACAGGGGCTTGCTGAGGATGTTGCGTCCCCAGCGCGGCCGCGTGCTGTTCAGCGCCCTCATCGGACTGGTGGGGGTGGCTGCGTCCCTGGCATTCGTGTGGCTTTCCAAGAAAGTGGTCGACCTGGCCACCGGCGCATCGCAGGGAGACCTGAATGCATTCGTGCTCATGCTTCTCGGCGTGATGCTGGTGCAGATGCTGTGCAGGGTGGGCGGCCGCTACTGGGAAGGACTGATAGTGGTAAAGGCCCAGAATGAGCTGCGCCAGCAGGTGTTCCGCAAAGTGATGTTCAGCACATGGAACGGCAAGGACAAGTTCCACAGCGGCGACACCGTGAGCCGGTTGGAGGAGGATATACGGGTGGTAGTGGATTTCATCTGCGTGAGCCTGCCGGATATTTTCATAACCATATCTCAGCTGCTGGCTGCTTCGGCGTTCATATTCCTGCTGTCTCCCAACCTGGCCTGGATACTGCTGCTTATCATGCCGGTGGCGGTGCTGTGCAGCCGCCTGTTTTTCAGGAAGTTGCGTTCGCTGACCAACGACATTCGCGCTGGAGACGCAAAGGTGCAGGGGCACATGCAGGAGAATACCCAGCGCCGTGTTCTTGTGCGCATGCTCGGAGCGACCGGGCGTGTCCTTGAGCACTTGAGCGGCCTGCAGGACTATGTCTACGGCAAGACCGTCACACGCCTCAACTACAATGCCGTCTCGCGCGGCTTCATGCAGCTCGGGTTTGCCGCCGGCTATGCACTGGTGTTCCTCTGGGGCGTCTATGGCCTGAAGGACCACACCATAGGCTATGGCACCATGGTGGCTTTCCTCCAGCTGGTAGGCCAGGTGCAGCGTCCTGTGGCCGGTATCGCCCAGCAGGTGCCCGCGTTCATACGGGCCCTCTCGTCCGAAGACCGTCTGCTGGACCTGGTGGAGGCTCCGCAGGAGGAGGAGGGCAGTGACATCGTGCTCTCCGGTGCTCCCGGAGTGCGTGTCGAGAACCTTTCGTTCGCTTATGAGGGCGTCAGGGATCCCGTTGTCCGCGGGCTCTCCTTTGATTTCAAGCCCGGCACCATGACCGCCATCGTGGGCTCTACAGGTGCCGGTAAATCCACGCTCGTGCGCGTCATTATGTCCCTGCTTCCGCCTGATTCCGGGCGCGTTATTCTTTATGACGCTTCGGGGAAGGAGGTGCCCTCAGGGGTGCTGACCCGCTGTAATTTCATGTATGTGCCCCAGGGCAACAGCCTCATGAGCGGGAGCATACGCGAGAATCTGCTGCTGGCCCGGCCTGACGCGACGGAGGAGGACTTGAGGAATGCCCTGCATATAGCTGCGGCAGATTTTGTGTATGACCTCCAGGACGGCCTGGACACCGTCTGTGCCGAAATCGGGGCCGGTATAAGCGAAGGGCAGGCCCAGCGCATCGCGATAGCTAGGGCATTGCTGCGGCCGGGCGGCATACTCGTGCTGGACGAAGCCACCTCGGCGCTCGATGCCGACACGGAACTTGAGTTATTGGAAAGGCTCGGCGCCAAATACCGCGGGGCCAAGACCATCCTTTGCATCACGCACAGGCCTGCGGCCACATCCTACGCCGACAAGGTCCTGCACCTATAGATAAAAACCTTCTGAAGTCCAGGGGCCGTCCGTCGTGATAAGACAGGCCTCCAGGTCGTCGTGCGATTCCACCCAGGCCCTGGCTTCGTCGAACCCAACCACCATGAAGAAGGTGGCCAGGGCGTCGGCTTCGGTGGCCGTGGGGGCTACTACGGTGGCGCTCAGCAGGTTGTGCTCCACCGGCCGGCCGGTGCGGGGGTCTATGGTGTGGGCGTATTTCCTGCCGTCGCGTATATAGAATTTACGGTAGTTGCCGGAGGTCACGACTCCGTGGGCCCTGCCGTCGGAGCGCCATATCCCGGAAAGTTTTGCCCCGGGGATTTCGTTGCCGTCTTCCGGGGTGTCTATGCCTATGCTCCAGCCAAGACCTTTGGGGTTCACACCCTCGCAGTAGATTTCCCCTATGTCCACCAGCATGTCTTTCACTCCGTTGCGGTGCAGGAAATCAGCGACGAGGTCGCAGGTGTAGCCTTGGGCTATTGCGTTGAAATTCAGCACTTCGCGCCGCCGGCAACGCTCGATGGCTTCGGCAATGCGCTCCTCGGACGGCAGGCTGTCGGAGGTGAATCCGAACCCCCAGACGTCGAACAGCGGGCCGGCCGCCACGTCGAAAGCCCCGCCCGTGATTTCCCTGTAATGCTCAGATATGGATTCTATGTCGCGGAACATGTCGCTGAGCTCCACTTCTTCGCCTGCGTTGCGCCTGCTCAGTATCGATTTCTTGTTGTAGCCGGAGAGTGTGGTGTCGACAGCGAGGAGTATACTGTCGATGCCGGCGGCAATCTCGGACACGGGAGCCTTTACCCCGCTGGCGTTGTATCTGACGCTGAATGTGCCGCCCTGGGCATATCCGCTGACCGTCTCATAGCGCGGGGCGCAGGCGCAGAGGAGCGGAAGAACGGCTAAAAATATGAAGAGTCTGGTTTTCACGGCAAAGTATTTGCACAAAGGTAGCGGAAATTCGCGTAAAATTGACCATATTTGCAGATTGTAACGACATAAAGATGAAAATTCGCTTTTTGAACATATTCGCGCTTTCGGTACTGGCCCTCAGCCTGTTCTCCTGCAAAGACGAAGAAGATACCAAAGAATACATGAACGGCACGCTGCTTTTCACCTGCGATATGCCGGTCTATGTGATGCCGGGTGAGAAGTATCAGGCTGAAGCCTCCGGTATCACCGCCCCTGACGGCACCCCGGTTGCGTACTACTACAGCAATACGGTGAACAGCAAGCGCGATACTGTCCGCACGGCACCTTTTAAATACACTTATACCATTCCCGACACCCTCGGCACATTCTCCCTTTCCTGCACCGCTTTCGCAGTGGAATCGTCAGACAAGTATTATGTATCCTCCTCTTCCATGTCTTTCGTGGTGGTGGACGACAATCTATATTCCGGAAAGGGGTCGGTGACCGGCTGGACCGTTCGTGAAGACGAGCCTTCGGAGATGCTGTACGACCGTCTTTATTACCTGGCCAGCGTCGGCGCCACCGAATGGATACGCTACAACCTGTGCCGCGTGGATTACGACGCATCCGGCGCTCCGGTGTTCGGCCGTCCCTTTGCCGGCTGCAAGGCTATGCGCAATGTGCTGGGCGGTTTCTACACCTGGGAGGAAGCCCGGCACGCCTGTCCGGAAGGTTGGAGGCTCCCTTCGGAGGCCGACTGGATAGCGTTGCTTAAGGCGTCCGGGGCGCCCGACAGCCTCCAGCCCCTTGAAGAGTCGCCCTGCGGAGCCGGCAAGCTGATGGCGAACGCCAGCTTCAACGGCACAATGATGTGGGATTATTATCGTGGCGTGAGCATCACGGACGCATCAATAAGCGTATTGCCTGCCGGGTTTGCCCTGGTGGGGGCGTCCGGATATGAGTATGCCGGTTATGGCAGCTACGCGGCCCTGTGGACCTCCGATGAATTCGAGGGCAAGGGTGTGTACCGTTATATCAACGAGCAGAGCGACTGCGTGTATGTGGGATTGGCGGACAAGACAAGGTTCGCCGCCAGTGTGCGCTGCGTGCGCTAGCGTGTCCAGTCCTTATAGGGGTATTTCAGCAGATTTGAATTGTAGTAGCGGGAGTCGTCGGTGACGTCCTCGCCGAGCCATTGCGGCCTCTCGAAGGCCTCGTCGGGGCTTTTCAGCTCGACTTCGGCAAAGATGAGCCCTTCATTGTCGCCGTGGAACTCGTCGACTTCGAAGATGTGGCCGGCAAACGGGACTATGTGGCGGGTCTTGTCAATGAAGCCGCCCCGGCAGATTCCCATCAGCTCCAGCGCATCATCCATGGTTATCTCCTTTTCCCATTCGACGCGGCAGCTGATTCCGCTCTGCAGCTGCGGGCCCTTGATGGTGAGCACGGCCCTGTCGTCGATGGTGCGCACACGCACCGTGCGGTGGTTTTCGTGGGCTATGTAGCCTTGACGAATGTGGTGCGATTCAGTGACCTGGGCCCTGAAGTCGCCGCAAATTGTGAATTTTCTTTCAATTTCCAGTGCCATATGCAGTAAAAATGCCGTTCTGGGGCTTACAAATGTAGTGTTTTTTAATTTTTATTCCTAACTTTCGCACTTTCGAGTTTGTTTTATGGAAGAGTTAGAAAGGATTCAACAGGCGGCTGACCACGTGTTCGACGTGATGGCCAGGCGTGTGGGGCCGGAAGACCTGCAGCGCATCAAGGATGCGTACGCAATGGCCGAGCTGGCGCACCGCGGGCAGAAGCGCAACACCGGTGAACCGTACATCGTCCATCCCATCGCCGTCGCCAACATAGCGGCGGAGGAACTGGAGCTGGACGCCAACACCGTGATTGCGGCTTTCCTCCACGACGTGGCCGAAGACACGGAATACACTATCGAGGATATCAGGGCCCGTTTCGGGGACGATGTGGCTTTCCTGGTGGACGTGGTGACCAAGCGCAAGAAGCATAACTACGAATACACCAAGCAGGTGGACAATTACCGCCAGATCCTTGAGTCCGTCCACTACGACATCCGCGCCCTCCTCGTCAAACTCAGCGACCGGCTCCACAACATGCGTACTCTCGACAGCATGCGCGCAGACAAGCAGATGAAGATTGCCGGTGAAACAGACTTCTTCTACGCCCCCCTCGCAGGCCGCCTCGGACTCTACCACGTAAAGACAGAACTCGAAAATCTCTCCTTCCGTTTCCGTTGTCCCAAAGAATTCGAAATAATCGAGCGCCAGCTCGAGGAAGACCGCGAGCGCACCCAGCCGGCACTGAAGGAATTCACCGATGAAATAGAAGCTATATTTAAAAAGGTCGGCATACCTGCCCGCACCCAGATCCGCTATCGCAAGCCGTACAGCATCTGGCGCACGATGCGCGAGGAGGGATGCGACTTCACCCACGTGGATTTCAAGCATTTCGTCCGCATAATCTACACTCCGATAACCAGTTTCGACCGCTCCCTTTCCAACGAGAAAGACACCAGCATATTCATTTATTCCTGCCTCTCCAGCTACTTCCGCGAGCGCCCGGGGAGCGTGGTCAACTACATAGACAACCCCAAAGACAACGGCTACCAGAGTTTCCATGTGCAGCTGCTCAACAGGGCCGGCTCATGGGAAGAGCTCCATATAGCTTCCGAGCGCATGCACCGCAACTCGAGGCTGGGCTGCATCGTGGAGCGCGGCGAGAGCTGGCTGGAGCGATTCAAGACGGTGCTCCAGAACATTGCCGAGAGCGGCGACGGCTACAACTTCATGGACGGCGTAAGTTCATCCTTGTATAATGAAGACATCCTGGCCTTCACGCCGGCCGGCAAGGGCATCATACTCCCGAAAGGCGCCACCGCGCTGGATTTCGCTTTCGAAGTCCACACCGAAATCGGCGAGCACGCCAAATACGCCCGCATCAACGGCGCGCTCAGCCCGATACGCACCGAGCTGCACCGTGGCGACTGTGTGGAGATAGGCACTTCCGAAGACGTGGTGCCCAAGCCTGAATGGCTTGAATATGCAAAGACCTACAAGGCCCGCCGCCGCATCAGCGACATGATACGCCATGCCCAGGGCTCGGACCTTAAGATTTGCTCGGTGTGCACGCCCCTGCCCGGCGAGGAGGTGATAGGCTTCAAGGGCGCGGACGGTGTGGTGACGGTCCACAGCCGCCACTGCCCGGAGGTGATAAAACTTGCCTCCGAGAACGGCAACAGCCTGGTGTCGGTGGATTTCGATCCCGATCCGGAACGCCAGTACGGAGTGAAGATACGCATAGTCGCCATCGACCGCTATCATCTTCTGCGCGACATTATCGACTGCTTCGTGGAGCGCCAGCATCTATCGATGACCAGGCTCACCACCAGCACCAAGGATGAAATCGTGGAGTGCATAATCGATTTCCCCGTCCACTCCGTGGATGAACTGCACCTGACCATCGACAGTATTTCCGCCATTCCGGGTGTGGATATTGTCCAGAGAGTCAGAGAGTAGCGATAGTCTCAAGACAGAATTCAAGCGCCTGTACCAGTGTCCCGCATGCCGTGGCAAGAGCATGCGGGTTGATTCCTGTCGCCACAAGCACGAGCGTGGCGATGGCGCAGATTATTATGATTTCCGTCAGCGGCAGGGCTATCAGGTTGGTGATCAGGAAGTAAGGCGGGAAGCTGCGGAAGTGGAACCATGCCGCCGGGGCGGTGAAGGCCTGGCAGGAAAGGGAGAGCGCCGCGGCTTTCCATATTTTGCGCATCGGATCCGGGCGTCCGGTGTCCGGGTACCAGGCTTCAAGCCGGGGGAACAGCAGCGTGATGCCGAGCATGGCAAGGTAGGACAGCTGGAAGCCGGCGGAGGATATCAGGTCAGGTCGCAGGAGCAGCTGTATGGTCAGGGCTGTGCACAAGGTGGAAATCGGGGCATGCCGGCGTCCCGGGGCGTATCTGCCGGCTTCGTGGATGAGTATGAACAGGAACGCCCGTACGATGGAGGGGGAAGCTCCGGTCGCCAGGGTGTAGAATCCGCAAAGCCCGACCGTGACGATGCTCCTTAAGATCCTGGCCGGCAGGTAGTTGCCCATGGGGGCCAGCAAGCGTCGGAGGCAGAGGTAGATGACGCCGAGATGCAGTCCGGAAAGGGCCAGGATGTGGGAGGCGCCGCTCCTGCGGAAGGCCGCTGTCGTGCCGGCATCCAGGGCGTCGCGGCGCCCGGTCAGCAGCGCCTTGATTATGGCTCCGCTGTGCTCTCCGGGGAATGCGGCGCTGTCGATCATGCCGCAAAGGGCGTCCATGGCGGGGGAGGGTGCCGGCCGGGCGGGCGGCGGCAGGAGCGCGGATGTGCTCCAGCACATGGCGCCGAGGCAGAGAAAGAGTGCCTGGAGTGTGCCCGGGCAGCGTTTACTGGAGGTGATGCAGAGAAGAAGGAAGATGGCGGACGTTGCGCTGGAGGCCGCCGCGCATGTCTGGGGGGCATTCAGCAGGGCTGCCGCAGCCACTCCGGCGGCAAATGGGAAGGACAAAACGACAATTCCGCTTTTGTTTTTCATAGTTTGCAGTTTAAGCGCTGCAATTTAGCCAATATTTTCGTAAATTTGCAATCGTTATGATAATACTAGTAATCAATTGCGGCAGCTCTTCTGTGAAGTATCAGCTTCTCGACATGAAGAGCGATGATGTTTTTGACATCCTGGCCAAAGGCCTCGTGGAGAAGATAGGTCTTCCCGAAGGCACCATCACCCATCGTCCCACCGGGAAGGAAGGTTTCGTCCGTGACCTCCCCATTCCCGACCATAAAGTCGGCATGAAGCTGGTTCTCGACGCCCTTGTGGATCCGAAGTACGGCGTGCTCTCATCTTTCGACGACATCGAAGCTGTCGGCCACCGCATAGTCCAGGGAGCCGATTACTTCAACGGCAGCGCCCTTGTGGACGAAGACGTGTTGAAGAAAATCGAAATCTGCTGTGATTTCGCACCGCTCCACAACCCCGCGCACCTTCTTGGCATCCGCGCCGTCAGCGCAGTGCTCCCCGAAGTGCCGCAGGTCGTGACCTTCGACACCGCCTTCCACCAGACCATGGAGCCATACGCTTATATGTATGCCCTTCCCTGGGAGTATTATGAGAAATACCACGTCCGCCGTTACGGAGCCCACGGCACCAGCCATCAGTATGTCTCCCAGAGAGGCGCCAAGCTGGCCGGCATCGATCTGGAGCATTCGAAGATTATCACCTGCCATATCGGCAACGGCAGCTCCGTGACCGCCATCCGTGACGGCAAGTGTGTCGATACGTCCATGGGCTTCACGCCCCTCGAAGGCATGATCATGGGCACCCGCTGCGGCATCATCGACGCCAATATTGTCCCGTACCTGATGAAGAAGGAGAACCTCACTCCCGCCCAGATGACGGAGATAATGAATAAGAAGAGCGGTTTTCTTGGCCTGAGCGGTGTCAGTTCCGACGCCCGCGACATGGATGCCCTCGCAAAGCAGGGCGACCACAAGGCCAAGATAGTGCTGAAGAAGCTGACCTTCGATATAGTGAAACTGGTGGGTGGCTATATCGCCGAAATGAACGGCGTGGACCTTATCATCTTCACCGCCGGTATCGGTGAGCACAACCCCCGCCTGCGCCGCCGCGTGTGCGAGCAGCTCGGTTATATGGGCGTGAAGATCGATGCCGAGGCCAACGAGAACGCAAAGTCGGAGACCATTATCTCCGCCCCCGATTCGACCGTGAAGGTGGCTCTCATCCCTACGGACGAGGAGCTTGTCATCGCCCGCGACACAATGAGAATAGTATCAACAATAGAAGAATAATATGATCAAGAACTTCAACGACGTATTCGAAACCCTCAAAGCCAAGGGTATATGCAAGCGCATGATCGTGGCGTGGGGAGTAGACGAGCATTCGATAGAGGCGGCCTACAAGGCTGCCGAAATGGGTTTTGTGCAGGTCACTCTGGTCGGCGACGCATCCAAGATCGCCGCTGTCTGCGGCGCCCGCGGCCTGGATATGGGCAAGTTCACTATCGTGGACAACCCTGTTGAGCTCAAGGCTGTCGCACAGGCTGTGCAGATGGTCCACGACGGCGAGGGCGACGTGCTGATGAAAGGCCTTTGCTCCACCGACAAGTTCCTCCGCGCGATCCTCAACAAGGAGACCGGGCTCCTGCCTCCCAAGGGCCTGCTTTCGCATGTCAGCGTGGTAGAGAACCCTATGTATCCGAAGCTTATATTCTTCAGCGACATGGCGGTCGTGCCCCTGCCTGATTTCCGCCAGAAAGTGAAGATTTCCGGATTCCTCCTCGGCGTGGCCAAGTCTTTCGGTATCGAGAAGCCGAAGATTGCATTCGTGGCAGCTTCCGAACAGATGCTCGATTCCATGCCCGCCTGCATCGATGGCGCAATGCTCGCCAAGATGTGCGACCGCGGTCAGATTCCGGGATGCATCGGCGACGGCCCCCTGGCCCTTGACGTCTGCATAGATCCCGAGTCCGTCGAGATCAAGAAGCTCCGCAGTGAAGTGGCCGGCGATGCCGACTGCCTCCTGTTCCCCAACATCGAGTCCGCAAACGTGTTCTGGAAGACCAACAGCAAGCTCTGCAAGGGCGTCCGCCAGGCCGGTATGCTTGTCGGCACCACGGCTCCGTGTATCCTTGCCAGCCGCGCCGACAGCGTCGACACCAAGCTGAATTCCATCGCTGAGGCGGTGATGTTCGTGAGCAAGTAGTCTTATGCACACAAAAGAAGAAAAAATAGCCGCTTTCGGGCGGCTATTGGATGTTATGGACGCGTTGCGGGAGAAGTGCCCGTGGAACGCGGAGCAGACTATGGAGAGCATCCGCAGGCTGACGGAAGAGGAGGTGTATGAGCTTAGCGATGCCATAATGAAAGGGGAGAGCCCGGCCGTGTGCAAGGAAATAGGCGACCTTCTTTACCATATGGTCTTTTATGCCCGCATCGGGCAGGAGCAGGGGAGTTTCGACATAGCCGACTGCATCGACAAGGTGTGCGAAAAGATGATATTCAGGCACCCCCACGTGTTTGGTGATTCCGCCGGTAAGCCTGTGACCGCCAAGGAGATAGCCGACACATGGGAGCTTGTCAAGGCCAAGGAAAAGGGCGGTAACAAGACCGTCATGGAAGGCATTCCAGATGCCATGCCGGCCTTGCTGAAGGCTGTCGCCATGCAGGAAAAAGCCCGCGGCTGCGGCTTCGACTGGGAGAAGCGCGAAGACGTCTGGCCCAAGGTCCTTGAAGAAGTCGATGAAGTCCGCGCCGCTTGCTCCGCTGCGCAGGAAGATTTTTACCGGACTTCCGCTTCGCTCCATCCCTCCCACTGCGCTTCGCTTGTGGGCCCCTCCCGTTCAAGTGGCCACGGGCGGCCACTGTCCGGCAAAAATCCACCTGCATCCGCTGTGCAAGCGGCGCGGCAGGAGCCGACGGCGGAGATGACGGCGGAGTTCGGCGACCTGCTGTTCGCTGTGATAAATGCGGCGCGGTTATATGGCGTCGACGCCGAGGCGGCCCTCAGCGCCACCTGCAGCAAGTTCCGCCGCCGCTTCGGCTACGTCGAAGCCGGCATCCGCGCCCAGGGCCGCTCCCTCGCCGACGCCACCCTCCCCGAAATGGACGCCCTCTGGGACGAAGCCAAATCCCGCGGCCTCTAGCCTCTGAAAAGTGTAACGCCCTGTCCTTCAGCCCTTTCCTAAATCCAAGTTGGGGGAAAAGCCCGCACTTGGATTTGGGAAGTAGCTTGTAATCAACCATCTACAATTTACACTTGGTGGTGTGAAAAACATTTGCTAATATTGCAAAGCTTAAACATATGGAAAATGTCAACAAAAGTACGCTCGTTTTACAGTGATATTTTGATTCACTGCTACCAGAGGATGAAGGATGGATATCTACAGTTTTATAACTTCATCGATTATTTGGTCTATTTCTCAATTCTATGCACCCTCGCTCCCAGATTTGGAATTAAAATTCTTTCTCTGTGTCAAATGCCCGACCATACACATGGAGCATTTAAGGCATATAGGTCAAAGGACTTGGCTAAATGTATGGGTGAATTGTCCAGATATTACTCAAGATATGGGCAGGCTTATCCATGTAGGGGTGGAAGGTTATTTACATGTCGTTACGGCAGTGCCGTCAAATACGGCGACAAGAAAGCTCGCACTAATTTCATTTACATAGGCAATAATCCCGTCGAGCGCCGTTTGGTCCAAAAAGCAGAAGAATATAGATGGAATTATCTTGCCTATGCCGTTTCTGATCATCCATTTTCCGAGAAACTTGTGGTTAGGAAGGCTTCGTACGCCATGAAGCAGGCCATGGCGGAAGTGAAATCCACCCATGATATGGACAGGCCCTTGTCGTATATCTTGCTGCGGCGCTTGTTCAAGCCGCTAAACGGCAAAGAACAGAATCAGTTAATCGATTATATTATAACTACATACTCCGTTATCGACTATGCTGCGGCCATCCGGTTTTTCGACAGTTATCAGGATATGATCGGTGCCATGCATTATAACACCGGAAGCGAATATGACATAAATGAAGTCTTCACGGGACGCTCTGATGCGTGTTATGCAGAAATTGCAAACTGGCTGACTGTTAATTTGCGTTTGAAAGACATTCATGACGTATTCCTTATGCCGGATGAGAAGAGGACTAATCTGCTATTCGATATTCACAAGGCAACCGGTGCCCCGCCCGCGCAAATAGCCAAGTTCTTACGGTTACTATTAAAAACAGAACCATGATTATTGTTTTTCAATAATTATTTATTATTTTTGCATAAATTAATAACAATTATGAAAAGGATCATCCGCTTGTTGACGTTTGCCGCTTTTGCTACCACCTTTTTTGCCTGTTCGGGCACGCAGACTCAATCCGCCATTCCAGAAGACCTTAAGGGCACCTGGAGCGGTATTATAGATGGCCTCGGGCTCTCCATTGTCATGCACTTGCAAGACAGCTGCACTCTGGACTCGCCTGATCAGGGAGCGTATGGTCTCAAGGCCAATGCAAGTATGAAGGGGGATAATACCCTGCGAGTCAAGTTTTTGGATATGCCCGGCAGCTTTACCGGCTCCATTCAGGGAGACTCGCTGGTCGGAACCTTCTCCCAGATGACTTTAAAGAAGCGCCTCGCTTTGGGACGCGGAGAAATAGTGCGCAACCGTCCTCAGACTCCGGAACCTCCCTTCCCGTATGATACCGATGAAGTAAGCTTCGAGCATGACGGCATTGTGCTGGGTGGCACCCTGGCGACTCCGCACAATTGCAACCCCGGTGAGACAAGCGCCGTCGTGTTGGTGAGCGGCAGTGGTCAGCAGAACCGGGACGAAGAGTTGATGGCGCACCGTCCGTTTGCTGTAATTGCAGACGCTCTTGCGCGCAATGGTATCGCCTCCCTCCGTTATGATGACCGCGGCTGTGGCAGCTCGGGTGGCACGTTCGAAGAAGCTACGACCTTCGATTTTGCGGATGATGCCCGGGCTGCAGTGCACTGTCTGCGTGAACGCGGATTCGGGAAGGTGGGTGTTATCGGCCACAGTGAAGGCGGGACCATAGCATTCATGCTCGGCGCCGATGAAGATGTCGCCCCTGATTTCATCGTGAGTCTTGCAGGCATGGTGGACAGGGGAGACAGCACACTCTTCAGGCAGGTGTCCCGGCAGATTGAGCTTCAGGGCGCGCCGAAGAAGTTATCCGGGTTCGCAGCGAGGGTCGCTTTGCGCAAGATGCTGAAGCAGAAGAGCGTATGGATGGATTGCTTTATCGCGCTCGATCCTGCGCCGTTTGTCGCTGAAGTAAAATGCCCTTTCCTGGCGCTTAATGGGGACAAAGATACGCAGGTGATACCTGAGTTTAACCTCAGTAAAATCGAGTCTCTCTGTCCGGCTGCCGACTGCCGCCTCTATCCTGGTTTGAACCATCTTTTCCAGCATTGCACCACCGGCCTGACCGACGAGTACGCTCGGATTGAAGAGACAATATCGCCAGAGGTGCTGGCTGACATTGCGGAGTGGATAAGCGGGCGTAAAGCACAATAGCCTGAGTGACAAAGCTTTACCGATTCCAAGTGCGGGTAAATGCCCCAACTTGGGATCGGTAAGTTATTGAGAGAGAGGGCTTTACGTATTACGGCTACGGCGGGTGCTGGGGAGGCGGCTAGCGGGCGGACTCGAAGAAGCTGAAGTGCACGCGGCCGTAGGAGCGCTCTTTGAGGAAACGGGGGTGCTCACGGAAGGAGTGCTCGGAGCCGTGCTCGAGGATAAAGTAGCTGCCGGGGTGGAGGATGCCGGCGTCCAGGACTTTGTCGGGGAGGCCCTCGATGCCCTCAAGGGCATAGGGCGGGTCGGCGAAGACTATGTCGAACTTTTCGCGACATATTGGGAGGAAGTCAAAGACGTTGGCATGGACCACCGTGACTTCCGGGAGGCCGAGGCGGCCGGCTTCGCGTTTTATGAAAGAAGCGTTGTCGCGGGACATTTCCACGCACCAGACATGACCGACACCTCGTGAAGCAAATTCGTAGGATACGGCGCCGGTGCCGCCGAACAGGTCGAGGACCTTCAGATCATCAAACTCATACTCGTTGTCCAGGATATTGAATAGACCCTCGCGGGCGAAGTCCGTCGTGGGCCTTGCCTTGTAACCCATAGGGGGGAAGATAGTCTTGCCCTTAAGGCGTCCGCCTATTATTCTCATACGCACTCGACTGCCTTGAAGTAGCGGTACAGCGCCATTTCATTTTCGGCGGAAAGTTTGTGGCGGAATCGTATAGTGGTCACTTCCGGGTTTAGCTGGAGGGACTTCAGCGCGAGGAAAATGAAATACTGAGCAGTCGTGAAATCAGGGGCATTGTAGGAATTGGCGAGCAGAAGGCTGCGGCCCTGCCCCACGGCCATGGACAACTCCCCGTCCCGCCATGAGCAAAGCAGTTTGTTGTACTCGCTGCATGAAGGCAGCTCCTGCAGAATATCAAAAATCTCCGGAGGGGTGTCGGCCCCGCCGGAGACATTGTATATCAGCACAGCCCCGAAATGGGGAATCTGCTTATGGAATACCTTGTCGGATTCCGCCACGAGCGCGACCTCGGCAAGCGCTTCACGCGCGGTGGCCGGATCGAAGAATCCTTCAGGTACAAGGGTGAACACCTGGACTACTCCCAGTTGCCGGCGTTGTTGTTCGGGGCGGTCACGCTGCCGACCTGAAGGCCCTCGTATTTGTTCTGGTCTTTGCGGTCGGCATCGAGATTGATGCGGAGCTGGTTGTCGAGACCCTTGAGGAGGAGCTTATAGGGCATCTTCGCCTCGAAGAGGGGCACCGGCACGCCGGAGACCATGTGGGTCTCGGCGGTCATCTGCACGGGCTCGCCGCCGGAGAATGGAATGAATCCGAGGGAGTCGATGCAGAAATTGTCCCTGCGGAGGAACAGTGTATCCTTCACGGGTATGAGGGTGGCAACGGAGAAGACAAGATTCTTGTCGCCGGCTTCGTAAAGCTCAAGGAGCTTCTGGGGCGTGATCTTACGGTTGGCCTTCTTGATCTTTTCGGTGTGGGCCCAGGCGATGGAGTCGTCGGCGGAACCGATCTGCATGACGACGGACATCTTGCCGGTCTCGTAGAAATTCTTCAGGGAGTCGATTGTGGAGACGAACTTGCCGTTGACACTCTTGTAGGCCACCTGAAGGGTGCGGATGTCTTTAAGGCGCTGGATGGCCACGGCTTCGCGTTTTTCTTTCTGCTTGTTGAAGTTGACGGGCTTCATGATGCTGCGGTAGATTGCGAACACAAGTCCGGCGATTGCGAGGCAGAGGACGACCTCCAGAACGATCTTTAATGCTTTGTTCATTTTATATTTTCTTATTTGTTTCCAAAGTCGGACAAAGTTAAAAAAATGATTTATGAAATGCAATAATATTGTTAAATTTGCATCGTGAATAATATGGAAAAGGTTCCTGTGCTGAGCGGGTGGATTGACGGAGCGTCCGTCATAACCACCGTCTGCCACGCCCGTCCCGACGGCGACGCGGCCGGCAGCAGCATCGCCATGGCTGCATATCTGCGGGCCTGCAGGGGCAAGGACGCCGTGGCCGTGTTCCCCAGTTCATTTCCCGCGACCCTGGACTTCCTTCTGGACGGCGCCGAGGCCATATTCGCCGACACCGACCCCGGAGCCGCGGCTGCGAGAATCCAGGCCTCCGACCTCCTCATCTGTCTGGATTTCAACACTATATCCCGCACAGAAGCCCTGGAGGAGACCGTCCGCTCGTTCAAAGGACGCAAGGTCCTGATCGACCACCACGAAGACCCGCGCACCGAAGAATTCAGCCTCTGCTTCAGCGAAACCGGGATTTCTTCAACCTGCGAGCTTCTCTATGAGATACTGCTCACCATGCCGGACATCAGCGGGGACGCCTCCGCGCTCCCTGCCCTGACGTCCACGGCCCTGATGACGGGCATGACCACCGATACCAACAATTTCGCCAATTCCGTCTATCCCGGCACGCTCAGGATGGCCTCCGGGCTGCTTGCCGCCGGCGTGGACCGGGACTCCATAATCGACCATATCTACTGCAGCGAACGCCCCAACCGCCTCGCCGCGCAGGGCGAAATGCTTTCGAAATGCATGCATTTGCTCCCCTGCGGCGCTGCCTGCACCATATTCGACAACGCATTCATGGCGCGCCACGGCCTGCGCGAAGGCGAGACCGAGGGCTTCGTGAACCTGCCGCTTGCCATAAAGGACGTGCGTCTCAGCGTATTCGCCCGTGAAGACAAGGATTTCTTCCGCGTGTCCGTGCGCTCCAAGAAAGGGGTGTCCGCACGCATCCTCGCCCGCGACTTCTTCCACGGCGGCGGCCATGAGCAGGCTGCCGGAGGACGGGTGTACATCCCCGCCGACGTGGCCTCGGCCGATCAGGTGGAATCCTACATAGAACGCATCACGGCACGGTTCCTGCAAGAAAACGCATCCGTCGCAAAACAATGAAAATGAAGAAAACACTGATATACATCCTCGCCGCCGCCTGCATCCTGACCGGGTGCGCAAAGACAGTCACGGTGACCAGCAACCAGGCAGCCAAGCGCTACCTCGACGCCTGGGTGCACGTCCAGAAGCAGAAACATCCGGACTATCTCTGGAAGCAGACCCCCCTCGGCTCATGGATACTGGAAGAGACCGTAGGCAACGGCCCGACCCTCACGGAATTCGATGATTCACTGTACCTGAGGGTCAACTACACCTATTACAGCCTGGACGGAGACATATCATCCACCACCTCCGCCAAACTGTCCCAGCAGCTTGGCACATATGTGGAGAACAACTACTATGGCCCCCAGATCTGGTATGCCAACAGCATATATGCAGGTCTCGAAGAACTGGTCAAGGGCATGAAGGCGGGCGGCCGCCGCAAGGCTGTCATCCCCGGATGGCTCCAGACCAGCACCCGCTGCGAGACGGCCGAGGAGTACCTTGCCCTCGCCGACGACAAGGTGGGCACTTCCCAGATCTTCGACATCGAGCTTGTGGAGCATTTCCTCGGCGTCAGCGACTGGGAAATAGATTCCATCAGCCGCTATCTGGTACGCCATTTCCCTTCCGTCTACGGCAGCGATCCCGTAAAGGCCAGGGCCGATTCTTCCGGCGCCCACGGATTCTACTACATCCGCAGGGATGCGCCCTCGGAAGAAAAGGAACTTAAGGACACCACCGTGTACATCAACTACACCGGCCGTCTGCTCAACGGCACCGTCTTCGACACTTGCGTACGCGACACTGCAATGTTCTATGGAATCTATTCCAAGGACCGCACCTACGGCCCCGTGGCAATAAGCTATGGTTCCGAGTGGTCGGACTGCAAGATGGGAGCGGAGAGCACAAGCGTCATAAAAGGCTTTGCCCGCACGCTGTGGGCGATGAAACCGTTCGAAAAAGGGACCGGCGTATTCTTCTCCCCGCTGGGGTATTCATATAGCGGCTCCGGTGGCACGATACCCGCATACTCACCACTCCGTTTCGATATCGAACTGGTCGCTAATCCGAACTGATGATGGAGGGGAAGTCTTCCGCTCCGCTTGAGCTAGGAACAGAACGAATAGGCACTCTGTTGCGCAGGTACGCCGTCCCGGGCATCATAGCCCAGACGGCAGCTTCGTTATATAACATAGTGGACAGCATCTACATCGGGCACATTCCCGACGTGGGCTCGTACGCTATTTCCGGCCTTGCCGTGACCTTCCCGCTCATGAATATCAGCATAGCCCTCGGTACCCTCGTTGGGGTGGGGGCGATGACGCTGATTTCCATCCTGCTGGGGCAGAAGAACTACAAAGCTGCCGGCAAGGTGCTCTCCAATACCCTCACGCTCAATACCATAATCGGCATTGTCTTCACCGTGGTGGCCCTGCCGTTCCTGGATCCGATACTGTATTTCTTCGGCGCCAGCGAAAGGACACTGCCGTTTGCCAGGGACTACATGACCATCATAATCCTTGGCAACACCTTCTCCCACCTGATGCACGGATTCAACGGCATTATACGCTGTTCCGGTCATCCGCGCACGGCCATGGGCCTGACGCTTTTTACGGTGATTTTCAACGCCATACTGGACCCTTTGTTTATTTTTGGCCTCGGCCTCGGCATACGCGGCGCCGCAATCGCCACCGTGATATGCCAGATACTCGCCCTTGCCTACACCCTCCGGTTCCTCTCCGACAAGCGCCGCTTCCTGCATTTCGGCAAGCCTCTCTTCCAGCTTGACATGCCGGTGGCCAGGCAGTCGCTCGCCATCGGCCTCGGGCCTTTCATGATGAACCTTGCCGCCAGCCTGGTGGCTCTCTTCGTGAACCAGCAGCTCCGCAAGTACGGTGGCGACCTTGCGATCGGCGCCTTCGGCATCGTGAACCGCTTCACCATGTTGTTCATCATGGTGTGCATGGGCTTCAACCAGGGGCTGCAGCCCATCGCCGGCTACAATTATGGCGCCCGGCAGTATCATCGTGTGCGGGAAGTCTTTGTGCTGACGGCCAAATGGGAGGTGCTGGTGACCACGGCCTGTTTCCTGATAGCGATGGTGGTGCCCGGCATGGCCGTGCGTATGTTCACCAGCGACCCGGAATTGGTGGCGCTTTCATCCAGGGGCCTGCGGATCATGAATTCGGGCTTCGCCCTTGTGGGCTTCGGGATAGCGTCCGGCAACCTTTTCCAGTGCCTTGGAATGGTGCGCAAATCGATTTTCCTGTCCCTCTCCCGCCAGCTACTGTTCCTTCTGCCGCTCATTTACACCCTGCCTCTCTGGTTCAGCGAGGCGGGCGTCTGGGTCAGTTTCCCCATATCGGACGGCTTGAATATATTGATATCTGCCGTATTGATTGTCAATCTTTTCCGTAAATTCAACAGGCTTGCCGACGGGGAAGATGCATCGGTGCTGGGGCAGGAGGCCACCGCCGGACTTGAAGCAAGCTTTGGCAAGCAGGATGTGGAAATCTGATTTTTCATTATATTTGCAGGTTAAAAGTTCAGCGAAATGATCAACCCGGAACAGGTAAAGGATTTGGGACTCCGCGTGGAAACCCTGCGCAAGTGCTTGAAAATAGACGAGAAGCGTGGCGTGGTTTCCGAAAAGGAGGCCGTCAGCCAGGCGCCCGGTTTCTGGGACGACCCCAAGGCGGCGGAGGCCTTCCTGAAGGAACTGAACTCCGTCAAGTCCTGGGTCACATCCTTCGACAAACTCCGCTCGCAGGTCGAAGACCTTGACGTGCTGCTGGAGCTCGACCCTGAAGGGGAAGACACCGATGTGGCCTACGCCGAAGCCGTGAAGGCTGTCGAAGACATGGAACTGAAGAACATGCTCGGGGCCGAAGGCGACAACCTGGGCGCCGTGCTGACCATTAATTCCGGCGCCGGTGGCACGGAAGCCAACGACTGGAGCGCCATGCTGATGCGCATGTACGTCCGCTGGGGCGAGCGCAACGGCTACAAGATGACCACCACCGAATTCATCGAAGGCGACGAAGCAGGCATAAAATCCTGCACCATACAGTTTGAAGGCGACTTCGCCTACGGCTACCTGAAGGCCGAATCCGGCGTCCACCGCCTCGTGCGCATATCCCCGTTCAACGCCCAGGGCAAGCGCCAGACCACCTTCAGCAGCGTGTTCGTGTATCCGCTCGTCGACGACAGCATCAACATAGAAATCAATCCGTCCGACATCGAGTGGGACACTTTCCGCAGCGGCGGCCACGGCGGCCAGAACGTCAACAAGGTCGAGACCGGCGTGCGCGTGCGCCACATCCCCACAGGTATAACGGTTGAGAACACGGAGACCCGCTCCCAGCAGGACAACCGCCAGCGCGCCCTCCTCATCCTGAAATCCCGTCTCTACGACATCGAGCTCAAGAAACGCCAGGAGAAGCAGGCGGAGCTCGAAGGCCAGAAGAAGAAGATAGAATGGGGCAGCCAGATCCGCTCCTACGTGCTGCACCCCTACCGCATGGTCAAAGACCTGCGCACCGGCTACGAGACCGCCGACACCCAGGGCGTCCTGGACGGCGACCTCAACGCCTTCATGAAGGAATTCCTGATGAACCAATAAAACAGTGCCCTGAATTATGGCGCACGAACATCACCACCACCATCATCACGACGCCGCGGACATCCAGTCCCTCAAGGGCGTTTATACGCTTTCCATTATCCTGAACCTCGCGTTCGTGCTCATAGAGGCGGGCGTTGGCATCTGGGGCAAGTCGCTCGGCCTGCTCTCCGATGCCGGCCACAACCTCAGCGACGTTTTCTCTCTGCTCCTGGCTATTGTGGCCCTTAGGCTTGCAGCCACAAAGAGCACCAAGACAATGACTTACGGCTACCGCAAGGGTTCCGTGCTGATTTCCTTGCTGAACGCCATTATCCTGCTGGTCGCCGTTGGCGCCATCCTTGTGGAGAGTATACACAAGTTCCGTGAGCCGGTCGACGTTAACGGCGGCGCAGTCGCCTGGACTGCCGGCGCGGGCATACTGGTGAACGGTTTCACCGCATTCCTGCTGATGAAACACCGCAAAAACGACCTCAATGCGCATGGCGCCTTCCTGCACATGGCGGCTGACACGCTGGTATCGGTCGGAGTGCTGGTCTCAGGTGTTGTAATATCGTTCACCGGCTGGAATTTCATCGATCCGGTCATAGGTATCGTGGTGGCCATAATCATCCTTGCCGGCACCTGGGAGCTGCTTTCCGAAAGCCTTCGCCTTAGCGTCGACGCCGTGCCGGAGAGCATCGACAGCGATGAAATCCTAAAGCACATGAAGGAGGTTCCGGGTGTGAAGGACGTCCACCACGTCCATATCTGGCCCATCAGCACCACGGAGACCGCCCTCACTGCCCATGCCGTCATTGCAGACGGCACTGAGCCCGAAACTGCTGTCGCTGCCATCAAACAGGAACTCAAGGAGCACGGAATAGTTCACGCCACCATAGAGACGGAGCGTGACGGATACGAATGCGCGGATCGCGAGTGCCGCTGAGCTGTTTTTTGTCCAACGTAAGCCCAAAAGATTTGCAGAGGTGGGACCGATTGGTTATCTTTGCAAGACAAACCAGTAACTGTTATGGCAGAATTCAAATACGCGCCGATGTTCCAGCTCGGCCCCGACACCACGGAATATTACAAGATCCCCGGCTCCGAGAAGCTTGTGAAGACCTCCAAGTTCGGAGGCCACTGCGGATGCGGAGGCAAGAACATCCTCGAAGTCAGCCCCGAAGCCCTCACCCTGGTGGCGCAGCAGTCTTTCCACGACTGCCAGTTTATGCTGCGCCGCGCCCACAATGAGCAGGTGGCGGCAATTCTTCACGATCCCGAAGCTTCCGACAACGACAAATACGTCGCCCTGCAGTTCCTGCGCAACGCCGAGACTTCCGTGAAGGGCGTCCTGCCATTCTGTCAAGACACCGGCACGGCAATCATCCACGGCGAAAAAGGCCAGAGGGTCTGGACTGATTTCGAAGACGAGGAGGCCCTGAGCCGCGGAGTGTTCAATACCTACACCCAGGAGAATCTCCGCTACAGCCAGAACGCCCCCCTGGATATGTACAACGAGGTCAACACCAAGTGCAACCTGCCCGCCCAGATTGATATCGAGGCTACCCAGGGCAGCGAATACCGTTTCATAATGGTGGCCAAGGGCGGCGGCAGCGCCAACAAAACCTACTTCTACCCGATGACCAAGGCCACCATCCAGAATGAAGGCACACTTCTCCCGTTCCTTATCGAGAAGATGAAGAGCCTTGGCACTGCGGCCTGCCCTCCCTACCATATCGCCTTCGTGATCGGCGGCACCAGCGCGGAGAAAAACCTCCTCACCGTCAAGCTTGCCAGCATAAAATACTACGACAGCCTTCCTACGACGGGAGACGAAACCGGCCGCGCCTTCCGCGACATCGACCTTGAGCAGAAGCTGCTTAAGGAATCAGCCAAGATAGGCCTCGGCGCCCAGTTCGGCGGCAAGTACCTGGCCCACGATATCCGGGTTATCCGTCTTCCCCGCCACGGCGCAAGCTGCCCTATAGGTATGGGCGTGAGCTGTTCGGCCGACCGTAACATCAAGAGTAAGATCAACGCCGAAGGAGTGTGGATCGAAAAGATGGACACCAATCCTTCGGAGCTTATTCCCGAAGAGTATCGCCGTCCCGGCGAAGGGCCGAAGGGCATCGTCATAGACCTCGACAAGGGCATCGACGCCGTCCGCGCCGAACTTTCCAAGTATCCGGTCAGCACCCGCGTCAATCTCAACGGTACCATTATCGTTGCACGCGACATCGCGCACGCCAAACTCAAGGCAAGGCTCGACGCAGGTGAGGGACTGCCCCAGTATTTCAAGGATTATCCCGTGCTTTATGCCGGTCCCGCGAAAACTCCGGAGGGCTATCCGTGCGGCTCGATGGGCCCCACAACCGCCAACCGAATGGATCCATATGTGGATGAATTCCAGGCCAATGGCGCTTCGTTGGTGATGATTGCCAAGGGCAACCGCACACAGCAGGTGACTGACGCATGCAAGAAACATGGCGGATTCTATCTCGGCACCATCGGCGGCGTGGCCGCAATCCTTGCGCAGAACAATATCAAGAGCATAGAGTGCCTGGAGTATCCTGAACTCGGCATGGAAGCGATATGGAAGATACGCGTTGAAGATTTCCCCGCCTTCATACTTGTAGACGACAAGGGCAACGATTTCTTCAAGACCATAGGCTTATGATAGAAATCATCCAGGTCAACATTTCCGGCGACGACAAGCCGGGCCTAACCGCGGCGTTGATGGGCGTCCTTGCCCGTTACGATGCGTTCGTGCTGGATATCGGACAGTCGAACATCCATAAATCCCTGACGCTCGGAATCATGTTCCGCACCACCACGGAGCAGTCCGGCTTCATAATGAAAGACCTGCTCTTCGAGGCCTCACGCCTCGGGGTGCAGATTCGCTTCACCCCTATTGAACGCGAACAGTACGACGCCTGGGTGGCCCGCCAGGGGCGCAACCGCTATATCGTGACCCTGCTGGGCAGGGAAGTGACAGCCTCGGAAATTGCCGAGGTGTCGTCCGTCATCACCGAATACGGCCTCAATATAGACGCCATCAAGCGCCTGACAGGCCGTATGCCGCTGGACAATCCCGGCGGTAAGTATTGCATAGAGCTGTCCATCCGCGGGCATCTCAGCCCGGAGGACAGGCTGGCTTTCCAGAAGACGCTCATGTCCCGTTCCGGATCCGGACTCGACATCTCCTTCCAGAAAGACGACATCTACCGCCGCTCCCGCCGCCTCATCTGCTTCGACATGGACTCCACCCTGATAGGCACCGAGTGCATCGACGAGCTTGCCGAGAGGCGCGGCGTCGGCGATGAGGTGCGTGCCATCACGGCCTCGGCGATGCGCGGAGAAATCGACTTCAAGGAGAGTTTCCGCCGGCGCGTAGCGCTGCTGGAAGGCCTGGAGGAGAGCGTGATGGAAGATATTGCCCGCAATCTTCCCTACAACGAGGGCCTCGAAAGGATGATGCGCATACTGAAGATGGTGGGCTACAAGACCGCCATCCTTTCCGGCGGATTCACCTATTTCGGCAACTACCTCAAGCTGAAGTTCGGCTTCGATTATGTCTATGCCAACGAACTGGAGATAGAAGACGGCAAGCTCACCGGCCGCTACCTCGGCGAGGTGGTGGACGGCGCCCGCAAGGCGGAACTGCTCAAGTTCCTCTGCCAGATGGAGGGCATACACCTGGAGCAGTCGGTGGCCGTGGGCGACGGAGCCAACGACCTTCCGATGCTGGGCCTTGCCGGCCTGGGCATCGCCTACCATGCCAAGCCCAAGGTGAAGGCCACCGCAGACCAGAACCTCTCCACCATAGGCCTCGACGGCATCCTGTATTTCCTCGGCCTCAAAGATTCACAGATAGATCCTTGATAATCAAGCGCTTCCCCGTGAGGGGCATAGTGCGCACAATGATAATACCACACCACAACAAACCACAGTTATCATGAAGCGAAATTGGTACAAATGGGAGGTCCTCCTCCTGCTATGGATGGCCTTCCTCCTGAATCAGGGCGACCGGCAGGTCTTCAACACCGTGCTGCCCGCCATCAGGGATTCGCTCAACCTCACCGACACATCCGTCGGCCTTATTGCCACAATTTTCAACCTGTTCTATGCCATTATGGTCCCGGTGGGAGGCTGGGCTGGAGACCGCTTCAGTCGTAAATGGGTAGTGACCATCAGCATACTCTTCTGGAGCGTGGCCACGATGTTCACCGGATTCGCCACCAGTTTCCTCTGGCTCGTGGTGCTCCGTTCCGTCGCTACGGGCGGCGGCGAGGCATTCTTCGGACCTGCCAACTATTCGCTGCTCGGGCAGTACCACACCGACACGCGGGCGCGGGCCATGTCGATCCACCAGACCGCCTACTACGTGGGAGTGATCCTTGCCGGCTGGCTCGCTGGCCTGATTGCGGACAAGATGGGCTGGATGTATTCCTTCATCATTTTCGGTGCCGCTGGCGTTGTGTGGGGCGTATTGATGATTATAAGGTTGAAGGACCCGAAGGAAACAGATTCTTCGCCTGCGGCTCAGAATGACAATTGTCACCCCGTGGCTCAGAATGACAATTGTCATCCTGAGGAGCTGGAGGCGACGAAGGATCTCCGGAAGCCGGGATTCTTCGACGGCTTCAAGACCGTGTTCACGACACCGACCGCCCTGGCCCTGACCATAGGCTTCAGCTGCTTCATTTTCGTGATCACCGGATATATGACCTGGGTGCCGGCGTATCTGCAGGAGGAATTCGGGCAGAACCAGGCCACGGCAGGCTTCAACTCCATGTTCTTCACCTATGTGGCCGCCTTCATCGGGGTGCTGCTCGCCGGCACCGTCTCCGACAGTCTCGCCGCGAAGAACCCATCCCTGCGTATGGTCCTGCAGGCGATAGGCCTGATAGGCGGCGCCGTGTTCCTTTTCTTCATGGGCGGACAGTCGGCCTTGTGGGTAGTGTACCTGATGTTCGCCGGCTGGGGCTTCTTCCGTGCCTTCTTCGACGGCAACATCTACGCCGTGCTTTATGACGTCACCCCTGAACGCCTCCACGCCTCCTGCTCGAGCGCCATGATCATGACAGGCTTCGCCGTCGGCGCTTTCGCCCCGGTGGTGCTCGGTGCGCTGAAGCAGAATCTCGGGAGCCTTTCTTCGACCTTCCCCATACTTGCCGTGATATGGCTGGCGGCGGGAATAATCACCCTGGCGGTGGCCAGATTCTTCTACAATAAGGACTATAAAAAGATAAAAGATGAAAGCAAATCTTAAAAACCGTAAAGCGAAAGCGGGGCTTCTGCTGATTGCTTCGCCGCGCTTCAAGAACCTGAGCGGTCCCAAGCGCGGGACTTATGGCGAACGCAAGGAAATTGCCGTCCGGGACATCAAGGCCTCCATGGATTTCCTTGATCTCGTGGATCCGGGCATCGTGTACGAAAGGGAGGATGCGCAAAGGGCCATGGACCTGTTCTACAACGAGAAAGTGGATTTCATCTATGCCGAATTCCTCTCCTGGAGCGAGGATTTCGCATGGATAAGGTTCCTCCGCGACTGCCCTGAAATCCCCATTATTTTCTGCAACGTGGCGAAGCCGAAAATGACTTTCGAGACCACACTGGACGAAGATGATTTCGTGGATTACCTCTGTGCCGGCACGCTCGTGGGCTCTCTGGAGGGCTCCGGCAGCATACGCAGGGTGCCCCGCAGGAACGTCAAGACCGTCATGGGCACAAGGGCGCAGATCACCGAAAAGGTCCGCACCTTCGCAAAGGCGGCCAAGGCGCGCACCATCCTGCGCAGCTCCAACGTGGGCCTTATGGCCAACATGAACGAAGCCATGTGGAGCACCTACATCGACAATTACGACCTCTTCACCAGGATCGGCCCCGAAATCCACTACCTGCCCTACAGCGACTATGGCGCTGAAATTGAAAAACTTACCGACGAAGAAGTCAAGGCCTACGCCGATGAACTGACCGGCAAGTACAAGATGATGGAGGACGTGGAATACGACAAGTTCATCGGCTGCGTCAAAGCCACGCTGGCCATAAAGAAGATGGCCGAGAAGAACGACATCGACTGCTACGTCTACAACGACATAGACCAGGCGACCTTCCGCACAGCCGGCTGCCGCGCGGGCTTCTACCCGCAGTGGTTCAACGAAAACGTGAGCGTGCTGGTGCCCGAGGCCGACATCGGCGCAGGGCTGATCACATACGTGATGAAGCTCATCAGCGGCAAGAACGTCAACTTCATCGAGCCCTTCCATATCGAAGACGACTACGGCACCTTCGCCGGCGGCCACGCCGGTCCCAACGACCACAACGACCCCGCCTGGCAGGACAATGTGATCATTTCCCGCGACGTGCGCTTCGCCAAGACAAGCTGGAAGTATGCCGGCGCCCCCTTTGCCTGGTACCGCTTCAGCCCCGGAATGAAAACCGTGGCCGGCCTGTACGAGGAAGACGGCAAGTATAAGCTTATCACTTTCATGGCCGAGAGCCTTTCGGAGAAAGACACGCCTCAGAGCTCGAAGAAGCACCTGCTCGCCACCTACAGCCACACCATCTTCAAGCCCGTGGTGCCCGTCAAGGAGCTCTTCGAGCAGATACTCCGTATCGGCGCCACCCAGCACTACGCCATCGTGGACGGCGACATCCGCGGCGAGCTCGAGAACTTCGCGGAGATAATGGGATTTGAATTTTATAACATTCAGTAGGATATGAGTTTCATGTACAACCCGTTCCCTTTTCACGACCCCAAGCCCGTGAACAAGCCGGAACTTTCGAAAAAAGCAATTGAATCAATCGTTGCAGGCGGCACTCCCAACGTGGCCAAAAAGTTTGTTGCAGCTCTTGCCGACAAGGCCCGCAAGGAAGGTGTCATCGTGGCATTTGACGGTTACACCTCCGCCAAGTGGGATCTGATGATAAGCCTGATGTCGCGCGAATGCGACCTTCTCGGGCTTGAACTGGAAGCCGTCGACTGCAACGCCGCCACGCTCAAGGACGGCAAGGAAATCGACGCCATCATTGATCCCATGCTCATTTGGGACACCAAAATCGACCCCACGCTGCTCTACGGTAAAGTGTATCACGGCGGCTACGAAGGCCTGGTCGACCAGGCTAAGGCAGAGGCTTTCAAAGCAGCCCTGCCCGCGAAGAAGGCCCCGGGCAAGATCGTGGCCGTGTATGGTTACGGCTGCCTTATAAAGGAATTCCGCGGCCTCTACGACGTGAAGTGCTTCTTCGACCTCACCCCGATGAACACCATGCTCCGCATCAGGGCGGGAGAATACGCCAACCTGGGTAAGAAGCACACCGGAATCATCAACCGCACGATACGCCGCTGTTATTACTGCGACTTCGAGAATGCCGTCCAGTTGCGCAAGGCACTCTTTGCCGAGGGCGCGATCGACTGGTATTTCCTCGACAACGACCGCGCGAAACTCCAGATGATGCCGTTCAGCACCTTCAGCGAAATCTGCGCGCAGCTCGTCAAGTATCCCTTCCGCGCCAAGCCCTGCTACCTGGAGGGCGTCTGGGGCGGCACCTACATGAAGAAACTCCGTAACCTGCCCCAGGAAATGCGCAACGCCGCATGGGTGTTCGACTTCATCCCCATGGAGGTGAGCGTGCTCATCGAGGCAGGCTCCGAAAAGCTCGACATCAACTACTGCTCCTTCGTCCACAAGGAAGGCGAGAAGCTGATGGGCGCCAGGTGCGTGGCGAAATACAAGGGCTACTTCCCCATACGTTTCAACTGGGACGACAGCTACCACAGCACCGGCAACATGAGCATCCAGTGCCACTCCGGCGGAAGCTACAACACCGAGCACTACAACGAGTTCGGCCGCCAGGACGAAAGCTACTACGTTGTGGTCACCGGCCACGAGGCCAAGACCTTCATAGGCTTCCGCGACGATGCCGACATACCTGCGTTCTTCAAGGAGATAGAAGCGGCCGACACCGAGCACAAGCCCTGCGACTACATGAAATACGTCAGCTACGAGGAATCCAAGCCCGGCTTGCAAGTCATGCTGCCCGCCGGCACCATCCATTCCAGCGGCCGCAACCAGGTGATACTCGAAATAGGCTCTCTCACAATCGGCAGCTACACCTATAAGATGTATGACTACCTGAGGCTTGATTTCGACGGCAAGCAGCGCCCCATCCACACACGCCTCGGCGAGATAAACGTCCGCCAGGACAGGCGCACCTCCGTGATCCACGACCCCGACAGCCCCGAGTACATAGTGCAGAAGCCCCGCCTCGATGCGAAGGGCGAAGGCTGGGAAGAATACATCCTGGGCGAAAATCCCCAGATGTACATTTCCCTCCGCCGCCTGGAGTTTGAGACGCGCTGCGAGCAGGACACGAAGAACGAGAAGTTCCACGTGCTCACCCTGGTGGACGGCGAGAAGGTGCGCGTGCGCAGCATCGACCATCCGGAGCGCCACTACGACATGGACTTCATGGACATAGTCTGCGTGCCCGCGGACATGGGCCGGTACGTCATCGAAAACCTCGGCAAGGAGCCTATCCGTGTCCATAAAACCTGCCTCAGAGATGGATTCGAAAACGATCCTGCTTGACGTGGGCGGCACTTTCATCAAGTGCTCCGACGGCAGGGAGATACCCATTGATTCGGCCGGCCCGAGGGAGAGCATCATAGCCTCCCTCAGGCAGGCCGTGGATGGCTACGACGCTGCAGTCGTGGCCATCCCCGGTCCCTTCCGCTACTCCGACGGGACCTTCCTCATGAAACACAAGTTCGCCTCCGTCTATGGCGAAAAGTTCCAGGATTTAGTTTGTCATTCTGAGCGTCAGCGAAGAATCTCCTGCCGCTTCATCCATGACGTCAACGCCATGCTTCTGGGGGAACTTGGCAAGTGCCGCGAGGATGGCTACAAGCGCGTGGCCCTCGCCACCCTCGGCACCGGCCTGGGCTTTTCCGTGAGTGTAGACGGAGTCATCAGGACGGGCGAGCTTGGCTCCCCGAAGGATGGCATATGGGATTGCCCCTACAAGGATGGCATACTGGAGGATTATGTGTCCAAAAGAGGCTTCCTGAGGGGCTATACGGGCATTACGGTTAAGGATTTGGCCGGAATGGCGCGCGGCGGCGATGCCGCTGCCGCCGCCCGTTTCCGGGAGTGCGGTACTATTCTGGGCACTGCCATAGCGCCTGTCCTGGAAAAACTCGGAGTCGAGTGCCTGCTGCTCGGCGGCCAGATTTCCCGCTCTTTCGACCTCTTCGGCGGCGCGCTTAAAGAGAGTCTGGCGGGGGTCCGTTCCCTGAAGTGCATCCGCCCCGTGTCGGATATCAGCAACGCCACTTTCAACGGCCTGAGGAGCCTATGTACGAATTAAGCAAAGGGGATTTGCGCGTCGAGTTATGCGAGCCGGGTACATATTACCGTGGCACACGTTTCGACTGGGCGGGGGTGTTCCGCCGCATCGTCAAGGGGGGCTATGTCTTTGCTGATGAGTGGTTTGAGGGAGGGGACTGCTTCACCCACGACCACGTCTGCGGGCCCTCTGAGGAGTTCGTGACCGTGAGTTTCGACGGGGTGGAGCCGGGGGGCGTGTTCGTGAAACCCGGCGTGGGGCTGCTCCGGCGCCCGGACGACAGACCCTACGACTGGTTCCGGCTGTATGAAATCGCAGACGGCGGCACCTGGGACGTCGAAGCCGGCCCGGAGAGTGTGGTGTATGTCCACCGCCTCGAAGGGTGGTACCGCTATGAAAAGCGCATTGCCCTGGAGTCGGACAGCAGCATCAGGATAAGCCACAGGGTGGACTGGGAAGCTCCCGGGCCCGTGAAAGGCTTTAGCTACAACCACAATTTCTTCACCTTCGGCGGCACCCTTGTGGGAAGCGGCAGGACGGTGGATTTTCCGTTCAGGCCGGAGGGGCACTGGCGTGCGGCGTACGACAACGCCGCCCTGACCGGGAGCGGCATCCGCTTCAGCAGCCCCGTAGTGCCTCCGTCCGTGTACATAGGCGATCTCCACGCCGCCGATGCCCCCGCTACGCCTTATGCCTTCCGCATCAGCGAGGGCGGCATCCATTCCGTCGAAGTGCAGGGCAGCAGGCCCGTCAGCCACTACGTTTTCTGGTCCAACCCCCGCGTCGCCTGTGTCGAACCCTATCTTCCCATCTCCCTTAATCAAGGAATGGCCGAAAAATGGGATTTACTTCTGACTTTTCTTTAGCCTTCGGCGCTATTTCAAGCGATTGCGGTATTCAGCAGTAGCGGTAAAAAAAACGTCGCCGCTGGAATTGACGGCGGTTTCGACGGAATCCTGAACGACTCCTATGATGAAGCCGATGGCCACGGCCTGCATGGCAACGTCGTTGCCTATGCCGAAGAAGGAGCAGGCCATGGGGATCAGCAGCAGCGATCCGCCGGCCACGCCCGATGCCCCGCAGGCGCCGAGCGTCGCTATCACGCTGAGAAAGAGCGCCGAAGCAAAGCTTACCTCGATCCCCAGGGTGTGGGCGACAGCCAGCGTCATCACGGTGATGGTCACTGCGGCGCCGTTCATGTTCACCGTGGCGCCCAGCGGAATGCTGACGGAGTAGAAATCCTCCTCGATCCCAAGCTTCTCGCAGAGGGCCATGTTGATGGGAATGTTGGCGGCTGAAGAGCGCGTGAAGAACGCGTTGAGGCCGCTTTCCTTAAGGCAGGTGAAGAGCAGCGGATAAGGATTGCGCCGCATCGCGATGAAAGAAATCAATGGATTGAACACCAGCACGCTGGTGAGCATGCAGCCGACCAGCAGCAGAAGCAGTTTGCCATAGACCGTGAATATCTCCAGCCCGCTCTCGGACACTGCCGAAAACACGAGACCGAGTATGCCGAAAGGCGCGAACTGAATAATCCACTTAACAGCAAGCGTGATAACTTCCGAAATCTCCGACACCACTTTGATAGCGGCGGCGCTTTTGGTGATCTTGAGCGCAAGACCGATGATAATGGCCCAGAAAAGTATGCCTATGTAGTTGGCCTCCGCTACCGCCTGCAGCGGGTTCATCACCATCTTGGTGAGCAGGTTCCTGAACACGTCCGCCAGGCCACCGGGCGCTGCCTCGCTTGCGGCGTCTTCAAGAGTGAGGGTGACTGGGAACAGGAAACTGCCTGCCACAGCCACCGCCGCAGCCACAAGGGTGGCCGAAAGATACAAGAGTATTACCGTGCGGAAGCGCGGGCCCAGGCCGCCCTGGGCCTTGGCAATCGACGATGCCACGAGGAATGCCACCAGCAGGGGCGCAATGGCTTTCAGTGCGCTCACGAAGATATGTCCGAGTATGCCTATGCCGGTCCAGCCGGGCACGGCGAGGCCCAGGACGGCGCCTATGACAAGTCCGATGAGGATACGCAGAACAAGGCTCGTATCCGTCCATTTTTTAAGTATCGAAGACAATTTTCCCATATTTCAGGGCTAAAGGTAAGCAAAAAGCTCCAAATACCCGCACGGATTCTCCAAAAATGGTTATATTAGCGGAGTAAAACCCTTTAGCCATGAAAGTTAAGTTTATGATAGTGTATCTGGTGGCCGGCGCCGCTTTCCTGGGAGTATCCCTGTGGGTGATATTGTCCGGAGGCAGGAGCGCTTCCGCCATACGCGCCAAATACAGGCTCGGCGGCATCATGCTCACCGCCCTCACCATGCTCACCGCAGCCTCCTGCGGCGGCGTCCCGCCCCAGGTGACCTGCTACGAACCTGCCGTCACGTGCTACGATATGCCTGCAGAGACTGATATTCTGGAGGTGAAGGTAAAGGGCGCCGAAGGGATGAAGGCCAAGGCGGGCGATGTGCTGAAATGCAGCATCCAAAGGCACTCCCACGAGCAGTATATCCTGAAGATCACGGCAAAGGACGAGGAGAAAACCCTCCTCCAGACCCAGGATATCAAGGGCGCCAAACCTGAAACGGATCCTTTCGAGTTTGAGGTGAAACTCGCGCCCGGCGACTTCAAGGGCGAAGCCACGGTGACCGTCTATTCCCACCACGAGGACGGTGAAGGCAAGGTGTGGGAAAGCGCCCTGTCCAATCAGCCTGTCATCGTGATCTACTGATGGCCGGACTCCGGATAGAGAACATAGTCTTTGAACTCACAGGGGCCTGCAACCAGTGTTGCAGGTTCTGTTATAACTATTGGCGGGACGGCAGCACGCCTTTGCCCGCTCCGGACCCGCGTCTTGCCCGCAGGACACTGAAAAAACTCCTCTCGCAGGCCTCCGTGGGCACTTTTTCCTTCTCCGGCGGCGAGCCGCTTCTGCTGCGTAACGTGGCCGACCTGGCCCTGGCCGCCCGTTTAAAGGGATCCCGCGTGAACGTGCTGACCAACGGCACCCTGCTGACGCCTCCGACGCTGGAAAACTTCGTGAACATAGGCGTCGGCGCCATCCAGATCCCGATCCTCAGCTTCCGCCCGGAGGTGCATGAGCATCTGACGGGGCTTCCGGGCTCGTGGGCCAAGGCGACGGACGCTCTCAGGAGGGTGGCGGAAGTGATGCCGAAGGGCGCATTTGCCGTGCTGGTGATTTCGAAAGTGAACGCGCCGGACGTGTCCGGGACGCTGCAGCTTATCAGGGACCTGGGGGTGCGCAGCGTGATGGTGAACCGTTTCAACATCGGGGGAATGGGGCGCCGGCACAGCAGCGAGCTGGTCATGGATGCGGCCACGCTGAGGCGTGCGTTCGCAGATGTGGAGGCCTTCGGTGCGGAGCACACGGACATGCATTTCGTCAGCGGAGTCTGCACGCCGGTATGCCTGCTGGATCCGGCTCCATATCCGCATATACAGTTCACCTGGTGCAGCACGGACTTCAGCAGAAGGCCGGTGGCCGTGAATTACACAGGCGACGTGCGCTTCTGTAACCATTCGCCGCACGTGATAGGAAACATTTACGACCGCCCGATAGGGGAGATACTGACGGACCGTGCGGCGCAGGAGCGTTATTCGGCCGTGCCTGACAAGTGCAGGGATTGTTCTTTCCTGAGCCGGTGCAACGGGGGCTGCCGCGCCGCTTCCGAACAGGTGTACGGCAGTTTTTCAGAAGCCGATCCGGTGCTGGAGATGCTATGAAAGGGATTGAAAAGATTGAGAGTGCGGGCGGTGGGACTCGAACCCACACGCACAGGGCACAAGATCCTAAGTCTTGCTTGTCTACCATTTCAACACGCCCGCATGGGACTGCAAATATACAAAAAAAACGATTGATGGAGCAGGAAATACACTGGTTTGCCTTAAGAATCCGATGGAACCGGCTCGGCCCTGTCCTTGATATGCTGGACCGTAAAGGCGTGGCGTACTATACCCAGAAAATCATTCCTTCCCTGCTTTTCGTCCATCTCGATCCGGTTGCACTGCAGAATATACGCGACGAAGAGCGCGACAACGGCTTCCGCCGCATATTCGTTTACACTGATCCCGTAAGCCATGATCCGGTGGTCGTGCCCGACCATGAGCTGGAAGTCTTCCGCATAGTCACATCCGCAGCCCAGACCGGCCTGGAGTTCCTCGGAGAGAATCCGTCCCTCTACCAGACCGGCGACAAGGTGCGCGTCACAGACGGCCCTTTCAAAGGCGCCGAGGGTTACATCAAGCGTATCAAGAAAGACCGCAGGCTGGTCGTGACCATCTCCGGTGTGGCGGCCGTGGCGACTTCCTACATCCCCCCCGAACTACTCGAAAAGATATGAAAATTAAAACCCTTGCCGGCCTTTCGGCCCTTGTGCCCCTTGCCGCCTGCACCCATAAACCCCAACAGCCCAACATAGTGTTCTTCCTTGTTGACGATTTCGGCTGGGTGGACAGCAGCGTGCAGTACGGGGATGAGCTTTATCCCAACAACCTGAGGTTCAACACCCCGAACATGCAGCGCCTGAGCGAACGCAGCACGGTGTTCGGCAACGCCTACGCCTGCGCTGTGTCCACCCCCACCCGCACCAGCATAATGACGGGCATGAACGCCGCCCACACAGGCATAACCAACTGGACATCTGCAGTGCGCGACACCCCCTCGGACGCCACTGGAGGCGGTTTCTGGATGGCGGAACACAGCGGAAGCGGGGATGCGCAGGCCGGCGACGTGCTTTCCAGGCCCGACTGGAACATGAACGGCATAAGCCCGGTCCCGGGCGTGCCCCACACCCAGTACGCCAACTCGCTTGTGCAGTACCTCAAAGATGCGGGATACTTCACCGTCCACGTGGGCAAGGCACATTGGGCTTCCGCCGGCACTCCGGGCGTCAACCCCTACAACCACGGATTCTGCGTGAACATCGCCGGCACCATGGCCGGAATGCCCCGCGACTACAGCGGACTGCAGAACTACGGCAACACCAAGGAGCGCTGGAACGATTTCGCGGTGCAGAACCTCGTAGAGTACTACGGCACCGAGACCCACCTCACCGAAGCGCTCACGCAGGAAGCCCTGAAAGCCCTGGACTACCCGATAAGGCATAAGCAACCGTTCTACTTGTATCTGGCCAGCTACGCCACCCACACCCCTATCCAGGCCGACGAGCGCTTTGCGCAGAAATACCGCGACGCCGGGATGGACGAGGGACAGGCGGCATACGCGTCGCTAGTGGAGGGCGTGGATGTGAGCCTTGGCGAAGTGCTTGACTTCCTGGAAGAAAAGGGTATCGCAGATAATACCATAGTCATCTTCATGACCGACAACGGGGGCAACTCCGAGAACAAGCAGAAGGGCGGCGTGCTGCACACCCAGAACTTGCCGCTCCGCGAAGGCAAGGGCTCCTGTTATGAGGGCGGCATACGCGTTCCCCTTATGATTTACGTGCCCGGCCGGACGAAAGCGGGGAAGTGCAACGTGCCCGTGATATGCGAAGATATGTTCCCTACGATACTTGACATGGCCGGCGTGAAGGATTACCAGACCGTTCAGGAGCTGGACGGGGAAAGCCTGCTGCCGCTGGTCACCGGGACGGGCTCCGGGCCCTCGCCGGAGCGCCCGCTGGTGTTCCATTACCCCCATAAGTGGAAACCCTACGACCTGGAGGATATTGATTTCCTGAGCGCTGTGCGTATCGGGGACTGGAAACTCGTGTACCGTATCGCCCAGGGCAAGACGGAACTGTATAATCTTAAGGAAGATATAGGAGAGACCCGCAATGTGGCGGAGGAGAATCCTGAAATCGCCGCATGGTTGGCAGACACGCTTTCCGCACGCCTGCGCCGCTGGAATTCGCCGATGCCGGTAGTAGTCGCCACCGGAAAGCCCGCGCCGATGCCGGACGAGTTGTAGTTTTTTCGATTTTTCTCCCAATTATCGCCGAAATTGACTAAATTTGCGCGGCAAAAAAGTAAAACCACTTAATTTTTTAAAGATATTATGAGAATTATTCAAGTTACAGGTAGGGAAATCCTCGATTCAAGAGGCAATCCCACAGTTGAGGTTGAGGTTATCCTCGAGTCCGGTATCAAAGGCGTAGCGGCTGTTCCTTCCGGAGCATCCACCGGCGAAAACGAAGCCCTCGAGCTTCGTGACGGCGACAAGAAGCGTTATCTCGGCAAGGGCGTGCTCAAGGCAGTCGCCAATGTCAACGATGTAATCGCTCCCGCCATCATCGGCATGTCCGCCCTCGAACAGCGCGCCATCGACAAGACCATGATCGAGCTCGACGGCACTCCCACCAAGAGCAAGCTCGGCGCCAACGCCATCCTCGGCGTCAGCCTTGCAGTTGCCCATGCAGCGGCCAACTATCTCGACATCCCCCTGTACCGCTATATCGGCGGCACCAACACCTATGTGCTCCCCGTTCCCATGATGAACATCATCAACGGCGGTGCCCACTCCGACGCCCCCATCGCGTTCCAGGAGTTCATGATCCGTCCCGTCGGCGCATGCTGCGAGGCTGAGGCCGTCCGCTGGGGCGCAGAGGTGTTCCACGCTCTCAAGAAGGTCCTCAAGGACCGCGGCTGCAGCACCGCTGTCGGCGACGAAGGCGGTTTCGCACCTGCCCTCAAGGGCATCAACGACGCTCTCGACTGCATCATCGAGGCTATCAAGGCCGCAGGCCTGGAGCCCGGCAAGGACATCACCATCGCCATGGACTGCGCCGCTTCCGAGTTCTGCTTCAAGGGCGAGGACGGCAAGTTCTACTATGACTACAAGCAGCTCAAGGACGGCAAGAAGAAGGATCCCCGCGGCCGCAGGCTCAGCACCGACCAGCAGATAGGTTATCTCAAGCAGCTCATCACCAAGTATCCTATCGATTCCATCGAGGACGGCCTGTCCGAGGAAGACTGGGAAGGCT